>NZ_JBSFJX010000086.1:0-36654 GCF_053598275.1 Streptomyces sp. NPDC001156
TTCGTCAAGGGCGAGGTCATCAAGACCGTGCCCGAGTCGAAGATCGTGGAGACGCTCATCGAAGAGGCGATGAAGCTCGCCGAGCAGATGGAGAAAGACGGTGCCGCGTCCGGCGAGCCCTCGGTCTCCGTGGCCGGCTGAGTCCCGCTTCCTTCCCCGCGTCACCCGCGCCCCGTCACACGGTTTGTGACGGGGCGTACGTGTTCCCTTGACAGCTCCGATGTATGGCGACACCTTGTGGGGCGCACGGCCCTTCTGTCCCACGAGATGCGCACAGACCCGCACAGACGTCGGATGACCAAGGTGACCGTATGAGAAGCCGCAGACTTCCGGCCCTCTGGGCCGGGCTCCTTTCCCTGCTCGCCGGACTCCTCCTTGCCGCACCCGCCTCCACGGCCTCCGCCCCGCTCACGCCCACGGCGTCCACGGGCGGGCGGCCGTATCCGCCGCGGCAGACCATGCTCCGGAACGCCACGGCGGGGCTCTTCCTGCACTGGGGCATGTTCACCGCGCCCAAGCACTACGACTGCGCCGAGTGGGAGGAAGCCATCACCGACGGCGGCTGGGACCCCGGCTACTGGGTGGACGAGGCCCGCAAGATCCGCGCGAGCTACATCGTGCTCGCCACCTTCCACTCCCGTCTCGGCTACGCCCGCCCCTGGCCTTCGAAGATCCCCGGCTCCTGTTCCACCCGGCGCGACATCCTCGGCGAACTCATCCACGCCGCCGACGCCAAGGGCATCAAGGTCATCCTCTATATGACCGACGACCCCCAGTGGCACGGCGAGCAGGGCATCGAGACCCTCGACTTGGCCGCCTACTCCGCCTACAAGGGGCATGACGTCGACCTCACCACCCGTCAGGGCTTCGGTGAGTTCTCGTACGACAACTTCTTCGAGGTCATGGCCGACTACCCGAAACTCGCCGGGTTCTGGATCGACAACGACAACGAGTACTGGGAACAGCACCGGCTCTACGAGCAGATCCGCGAGCTGCGCCCGGACATGACCCTGAGCAACAACAACGAGGACACCCCGATCATGGACATGGTGTCCCACGAGCAGAAGACCGGGATGACCCCGCCCTACGATCAGCCGTCGGCGATCTGGACCCCGCTGCCGCGTCTGACCGAGTCGTGCTACAAGGTCCCGGACACCGGCAGTTGGTGGTACGACGGCCAGGACCGGCCCGTCTCCACCGCGCTCAACGTCGACCGGTACATCGCCAACGCGGGCAACTCCATCAGGTCCCTCATGGACTTCACCGCCATGGTGAACGGCAGATTCCCGCCGAAACAGGAGCAGTTCACCGATCTGATGAGGGACTACCTCCCGCCCATCTGGGAGTCCCTGCACGGCGTCGATGCGGGCGGCTTCCTCCACGGCGGGATGCAGCCCGGTGCCTGGAACGACGGCTCGTACGGCTACATCACCGTCAGCCGGGCCCACCGCCCGACCCAGTACGTGCACATCACCACCGCACCGGCGAGCGGCGACGAGATCCGGGTCCGCGACAACGGCTACCGGATCGAGCGCGTCACCGACCTGCGCACCGGCAAGCGGCTCCACTTCGACCAGCGGGACGGGACCCTCACCGTCAGCGGGATCACCGGCTGGGACCCGTACGACACCGTCCTCAAGGTGCGGACCGCACCCCAGCGCGAGGGCGTGTATCCCACCGGCAGCGTCGAGGCGAGCGAACCCGCGCTCATCGACGGCGACTTCACGACCTACACCGACAACCAGGGCACTCTACCGGCGAGTTACACCCTGGACCTGGGCCGGATCCGCAAGGCCGCCTTCCTCGCGATCAACCAGCGCGAGTGGTCGCCCACCTACAACAGGGAGACCTTCGGCAGGAAGGAGGACTCCGCAAGGATCAAGGACTACACGGTTTCCTTGAGTCATGACGGGCGTACATGGAGTGACGTCAAGGCCGGTGTGCTGGAGAGCGCCAGAGGGGTCCGCTTCATCGACCTCGGCGCACCTGTGAGCGCTCGGTACATCAAGTTCGACGTGCCGACGACCTGGGCGGCGCCCACCGTTCCCGCCTTCTACCGGCAGCTGAGAATCGACGAGATCCAGGTCGGCTACGGCCATCCCTCGGGCCACGGCTGACCCAGCGGTCAGCCCGCGCCGCCCGTGGGACGGGAGACCGGGCGGCGCGGCACAAGCGCGCCAGGTACAGTGCGGAGATCAGCAGACCCCAGGGTGAGGCTCCCGCACTTGTTGACGCAGACCACCACACGGGTCCTCGAACCGAGTGACCTGGACGCCGCGCTCGCCGTCCTCGACCGCGAGCCGGTCGCGAACGCCTTCGTGACGTCGCGTGTCCAGGTCGCCGGCCTGGATCCCTGGCGCCTGGGCGGCGAGATGTGGGGCTGGTACGAGGACGGCATGCTCACCTCGCTGTGCTACGCGGGCGCCAACCTCGTCCCGATCTGTGCGAGCCCCCGCGCGGTGCGGGCCTTCGCCGACCGCGCCCGGCGGGCCGGCCGCCGCTGCTCCTCCATCGTCGGGCCCGCCGAGTCCACCGCCCTGCTGTGGCGACTCCTCGAACCCAGCTGGGGCCCGGCCCGTGAGATCCGCGGACACCAGCCACTCATGGTCACGGACCGCATGCCGGCCGGCATCACCCCGGATCCGTACGTCCGTCGCATCCGCAAGGACGAGATGGAGACGATCATGCCGGCCTGCGTCGCGATGTTCACCGAGGAGGTCGGCGTCTCACCGCTGGCCGCCGACGGCGGGCTGCTCTACCAGGCCCGGGTGGCCGAACTCGTCGGCTCCGGACGCTCGTTCGCCCGCCTCGACGACGACGGCAAGGTCATCTTCAAGGCGGAGATCGGCGCCGCCACCCCGCAGGCCTGCCAGATCCAGGGCGTGTGGGTCGCTCCCGAGTACCGCGGCCAGGGACTCGCGGCCCCCGGCATGGCGGCGGTGCTGCGCTTCGCGCTGGCGGACGTGGCCCCGACGGTGAGCCTGTACGTCAACGACTTCAACACCGCCGCGCGCCGGACGTACCGGAGAGTGGGCTTCCAGGAGGTCGGCGCGTTCATGAGCGTGCTGTTCTGAGCGGCCGCGGCCTGAGCGGTGGCACCGGGGACCGTGCGACCGGCCACCCGCGACCGTCGCCCGGAGGGCGGTTCGCACCCCCCTGTAGGCTCCCCGCATGCTGCGCTTCCCCGGTCACGGTCACCGCGACCCCGAAGACGTCGTGATCGGCCCCCTGGACCTGTCCGCCCGCGTCGACGAGGCGCTCGCCGTACAGGCCGTGGCGTTCGGGCTGGGCGCCGACGAGATCGCCGTACGCCGTCAGATCGTGCTGCGGCACATGAGCTACCCCGGGGCCCGGGCGCTCGGCGCCACCACCGCCGGTGGACGGCTCGTCGGATTCGTCTACGGCATGCCCAACGACCGGACGCACTGGTGGTCCACGGTCGTCGAGCCGTATCTGCGCGCCCAGGGGAACGCCGGGTGGCTCGACGACTCGTTCGTGATCACCGAGCTGCATGTGCACCCGCACCACCAGAACCGGGGCATCGGCCGGGCCCTGATCACCACCATCACCGACGGCGCCGAGCAGCCCCGCTCGATCCTGTCGGCGATCGACACCGAGAGCCCGGCCCGCGGGCTGTACCGCTCGCTGGGCTATGAGGACCTGGCCCGACGGGTGATCTTCCCCAGCGCCCCGAAGCCGTACGCAGTGATGGGCGCCCCGCTGCCGCTGCGCCGACGCTGACGAATTTCCGCCCGCCCCTGCTGCCCGGTTAACCTCCTAGCCATCACCCTCCCTCGCTCTCGGCTGCGCTCGGGCGGGGGGACCCCCATCAGCAGGAGTCGAGAAATCATGGCGAACGCACCGGTCCAGCGCATGTCCCAGTTGATGGCGAAGACGCTGCGCGACGACCCGGCCGACGCCGAGGTCCTCAGCCACAAACTGCTGGTCCGCGCCGGTTACGTCCGCCGCACCGCCGCGGGGGTGTGGACCTGGCTGCCGCTCGGCAAGAAGGTCCTCGCCAATGTGGAGCGGGTCGTCCGCGAGGAGATGGACGCCATCGGCGCCCAGGAGGTGCTGCTGCCCGCGCTGCTGCCCCGGGAGCCGTACGAGGCGACGGGCCGCTGGGACGAGTACGGCGCCGAGCTGTTCCGCCTGAAGGACCGCAAGGGCGGCGACTACCTGCTGGGCCCGACCCACGAGGAGATCTTCACGCTGCTCGTGAAGGACCAGGCGTCCTCGTACAAGGACCTGCCGGTGATCCTCTACCAGATCCAGACCAAGTTCCGGGACGAGGCCCGGCCCCGTGCGGGCATCCTGCGCGGCCGGGAATTCCTGATGAAGGACTCGTACTCCTTCGACCTCGAGGACGAGGGCCTCGCCCAGTCCTACGCCCTGCACCGCCAGGCCTACCAGCGCGTCTTCGAGCGCCTGGGCCTCGACTACCGGATCTGCGCCGCGACCGCCGGCGCGATGGGCGGCTCCAAGTCCGAGGAGTTCCTCGCCCCGGCCGACGCCGGCGAGGACACCTTCGCGGACTGCCCGAACTGTGACTTCGCCGCCAACACCGAGGCGATCACCTACGAGCTGAAGCCGGTGGACGCGGCGGACGTGCCCGCCCTCGAGGAGATTCCGACCCCGGACACCCCGACCATCGAGACCCTCGCCGCCTCCCTCGGCGTCCAGGCCTCCGACACCCTGAAGAACCTGCTCGTCAAGGTCGACGGCGAGATCGTCGCCGTGGGCGTCCCCGGCGACCGCGAGGTGGACATCGACAAGGTCGAGGCGCACTTCGCCCCGGCGGTCGTCGAGATGGTCACCGAGACGGACTTCGCCGGCCGGCCGGACCTGGTCCGCGGCTACGTCGGTCCGCAGGGCCTGGAGAAGGTCACCTACATCGCCGACCCGCGCGTGGCCCCGGGCACCTCCTGGATCACCGGTGCCAACAAGGAGGGCATGCACGCGAAGAACGTGGTCGCGGGCCGCGACTTCGAGGTCGACGCGTACGTCGACGTCGTGGTGGTCCAGGAGGGCGACCCGTGCCCGAAGTGCGGAACCGGGCTCAAGCTCGACCGCGCCATCGAGATCGGCCACATCTTCCAGCTGGGGCGCAAGTACGCCGACGCCCTCAAGCTCGACGTCCTCGGCCAGAACGGCAAGCCGGTCCGGGTGACCATGGGCTCCTACGGCATCGGAGTCTCCCGCGCCGTCGCCGCGCTCGCCGAGCAGACCGCCGACGAGCAGGGGCTGTGTTGGCCCAAGGAGGTCGCCCCGGCCGATGTGCACGTCGTGGCGGCGGGCAAGGCCCTGCAGACCGAGCTGGCCCTCGACGTCTCCCAGAAGCTGGCCGAGGCTGGTCTCCGGGTCTTGGTAGACGACCGTGCGGGTGTCTCGCCGGGCGTGAAGTTCACGGACGCCGAGCTGATCGGCGTGCCTCAGATCCTGGTGGCGGGCCGCCGCTCCGCCGAGGGCGTCCTGGAGCTCAAGGACCGCAAGACGGGCGAGCGCGAGGAACTCACGGTGGACGAGGCGATCGCCCGCCTGACGGCCTGAGCCTCATCGCCCGACACCCGATGGCCGCCGGTCACCGACCGGCGGCCATCGGCCGTTCCGGGGCCGATACCGAGTCCTGCCGCTGCGAAGCTCCCGACCCGGTGTGCGGGTCTCGTTCGGCTGGCCATCGCGCTGCGCGCTGCCGGGTTACGGCTTCGCCGCCGTGGTCGGATCGGCGGCCGTCGGTCGTCCACGGGCCGGTGCTGAGTGCCGCTGCGTAGCTCCCGGCTCGGGTGTGGGGGCGCCGTGCGGCTGGCTATCGCACCGGGGGCTGCAGTGCTCCGGCTTCGCCGTGGTCCGGTCGGTGGCCGTCGGCTGTTCCGGGACCGACGGCCGAGTGCCGCCGCTACCGAGGGCCGCTGCGCAGCTCCCAGCCCAGGGTGTGCGGCGCCGTACGCCAGGCCACCCCACCGCCCGCTGCCGTGCTACGGCTTTGCCGTGGAGTCCGGTCGGCGGCCACGACGGCCCGCGGCTATGGACCCCCTCGGTCCTGGGCTCACACGTCCGGGTGATGTGCGACGGGCAGGTCACAGCCAGCTCGCGAACTCCAGCAGCAGTTCCGCGTCCTGGTCCCGGCCGACCCGGCGGGCCCGCACCCCGGACTCGACCGCCCGGAACAGCGTCCAGCCGCGCAGCCGCTCCTGGTCGAGGTCCAGCGACTCCGCGAGCCGTTTCACCCGGCGGCGGGTGATCGACGCGCCGGAGGGCGCCGCGATCAGGTCCTCCACCCGGTCGCGCACCAGCCGTGCCAGGTCGAAGGCGCACTCGCCCACCACCGGGTCCGGGCCCACGGCGAGCCACGGCATCCGCTCTCCGGCGAGCACCTTGCTCTGCCGGAAGGTGCCGTGCAGCAGCCGCTCGCCGGGCGGGGCGGCGAGCAGGTTCTCCCGGGCCACCAGCGCCGCGTCCACCAGGGGCGCCACCTCGGGGTTCGTCTCCGCTCCCACCCGCATCGCCTCGGCCTGCCGCCCGGTCCGGGCGGCCACCGTCTCGAAGGAGTGACCACCGGGCGGCTCCACCCACAGCCGGCGCAGCGTCCCCGCGGCCTCCAGCAGGGCCTTGGCCTCCGGCAGCGACCGTACGGACATCTCCGGATGCAGCCGCTCGAGCAGCAGGACGCCCTGCGCCGGGTCCGCGTCCAGGAGCCGCACCGCGCCGAGCCCGCCCCAGTGCGCGAGCGCGGCGCACTCGCTCTCGGGCCGGGCCCGCGGCGGCGCCAGCTTGAGTACGGCGGGCGTGCCGTCGGCCTGCCGCACCAGCAGGACCAGACTGCTGCGGCCGCCCGGTGCCTGCACCCGCTCGACGGTCAACTCGCGTAGATCCACGGCCTGCCGGGCCAGCCCGGAGAGCTTGTCCAGCCACTCGGCGCCGCCGTCCGGCATTGCCTCGCCGAGCGCCCGTACGAGGCGCTGCGGCGGTTCGAAAGCCATACGCGAGTACTTCCCTTCCAGGTCCGCTTCGCACGCGCGTGGTGTGCGCGTACGCCTCAAGTCCGTGACGTCGCCGACGCGGTGGGGGCGGCAGCCGACCGCTCGGCGAGACCTGGGAAGGTTACGCTCTCGCCGCTCCAGCGCACCGCTCGCACCGCCGCCTCCCGCAGCGCCCCGGCGGCGAAGCCCCGCCTGGTGCCCGTCGAGGCCCGGACGAGATCGGAGTACACCCCCGCCAGCCTCGCCTCCAACTGGGCGGCGAGCCGTACGGCGGCGGCGGAGTCCGGGACCCGGAAGGGCAGCGCGTAGCCGGCCGCGGCGGCGTCGGGTGTGCCGCCCAGGTCCCGCACGGCCCGGGTCAGTTCGTCCCGTCGCGCCCGGTGGGCGTCGTAGGCGGACTGCGCCTCCTGCCGCCGGGCCCGCTCGATCAGCCCGCCGACGACGCCGTAGCCGTAGACCGCCGCGTGTTCGGCGCGCAGGGCCGCCTGCAGTGCTGTGAGTTCGCCGTCCCCGGAATCCGGCGTGCCGGTGCGCGTGCCCGGTGTGCTGCTCGTCGTACTCACTTCGCGGCCTCCGTCAGCAGATAGGCGTGCGCTGCGCCGGCCGCCGCCACGGACGCCATCAGCCGTGCCAGCTCACCCGGTACCTCCAGCAGTGCCTTGGCCCGCTGGTCGGCCAGCGCGCGCTCGGCCGCCGCCAGGCCGGTGAGGGCGGTCTTGGGCTCCGCGGGTACGGGAGAGGCGGTGGGTGAGGCCGACGCGGAGACCGGAGGGGACATCGAGGGGGAGGGCGACACCGGCACCGAGGGGGAGGCCGAGGCGCCCGAACCGCCGCCGAACGCCTGCGCATGCCGGACGACAGCCGCCCGCAGCGGCTGCAGCCGCTGCGCCAGCGTCGGATGGGCGGCGATCACCGCGGTGTACCGGTCGGCCAGCGTCTCGCTGTCGCGGGCCGCACGTGCCCGTACCTTGTCGGCGACCGAGATGGTGCCGCCCCCGGTGACGGTCGAGTCGGGGGCGCTGGAGCAGCCCGCGAGCAGCGTGGCGCCCGCGGCCGAGACGAGCAGGCTTCGTCTGCGCAGGGGGATGCGCGGATGCGGGGGGAACGGCACGGCAGACGTCCTCGAGAGGCGAGTTGACGAACGGATGGGCGACTCGCCCGTGATCACGGTACCCGGGTGCCGCCCCGGCTCTCGCCATCGGCTCGGCCGTTCACGCCCGAGGCCCGGCCCATGGCCCAGGTGGACGGCAACACTCCCCGCGACCGGATACCCTTTGACCTGACACGCGACCAACCCACAACAGCACACGCGGCCGAGGAGTCACCCGGATGAGCACCACCCAGAGCGAGAGGCTGCGAGAACTGCTGGAGCCGCTCGTCAACTCCCAGGGACTCGATCTCGAGGAGATCGCGGTGGACTCGGTCGGTCGCAAGCGGGTGCTGCGTGTCGTCGTCGACTCCGACACCGGTGCCGATCTGGACCGGATCGCCGATGTGAGCCGTGTGCTCTCGGCGAAGCTCGACGAGGCGGACGCGATGGGCGAGGGCGAGTACACCCTCGAGGTCGGAACCCCGGGCGCGGAGCGCCTCCTCACGGAACACCGGCACTACGAGCGGGCCGCGGGCCGGCTGGTGAAGTTCCAGCTGGCCGAGGGCGGCGAGCTGGTCGCCAGAATCCTGCAGGTCGACGACGAGGGTGTCGACCTCGAG
Source organism: Streptomyces sp. NPDC001156 (assembly GCF_053598275.1). Lineage (NCBI taxonomy): Bacteria > Bacillati > Actinomycetota > Actinomycetes > Kitasatosporales > Streptomycetaceae > Streptomyces > Streptomyces sp. NPDC001156. The sequence continues at coordinate 8,691 of NZ_JBSFJX010000086.1, forward strand.
GTGCCCGGTGTCAAGGGCCGCAAGGCCACCACGCGCAGACTCGGCTTCCCGGACATCGTCAAGGCGCGCGTCCAGGTCGAGTTCAGCCGCAAGGACGACAGCGACATGAAAGAAGAAGAGGAGGCGTAGCCGTGGACATCGACATGAGTGCCCTGCGGGGCTTGGTGCGGGAGAAGGAGATCTCCTTCGACCTGCTGGTCGAGGCGATCGAGTCGGCCCTCCTCATCGCCTACCACCGCACGGAGGGAAGCCGCCGTCACGCGCGCGTGGAGCTCAACCGGGAGACCGGCCATGTGACCGTGTGGGCGAAGGAGGACCTCGAGGACCTCGAGGAGGGGCAGGAGCCCCGCGAGTTCGACGACACCCCGTCGGGCTTCGGCCGTATCGCCGCCACCACCGCCAAGCAGGTCATCCTGCAGCGCCTGCGCGACGCCGAGGACGACGCGACGCTCGGCGAGTACGCGGGGCGCGAGGGCGACATCGTCACCGGTGTGGTCCAGCAGGGCCGCGACCCGAAGAACGTGCTCGTGGACATCGGCAAGCTGGAGGCCATCCTGCCGGTGCAGGAGCAGGCGCCGGGCGAGACCTACGAGCACGGCAAGCGGATCCGGTCGTACGTCGTCCGGGTGGCCAAGGGCGTGCGCGGTCCGTCAGTGACGCTTTCCCGGACCCACCCCAATCTGGTGAAAAAACTGTTCGCGCTGGAGGTGCCGGAGATCGCCGACGGCTCCGTCGAGATCGCCGCGATCGCCCGCGAGGCCGGCCACCGCACGAAGATCGCTGTGCGGTCCACCCGTTCGGGTCTGAACGCCAAGGGCGCGTGCATCGGCCCGATGGGCGGCCGTGTGCGCAATGTGATGGGGGAGCTCAACGGCGAGAAGATCGACATCGTCGACTGGTCGGACGACCCGGCCGAGATGGTGGCGAATGCGCTCTCCCCGGCCCGTGTCTCCAAGGTCGAGGTCGTGGACCTCGCGGCCCGCTCGGCGCGGGTGACGGTCCCCGACTACCAGCTGTCGCTGGCGATCGGCAAAGAGGGGCAGAACGCGCGTCTGGCGGCCCGGCTGACCGGCTGGCGGATCGACATCCGGCCCGACACCGAGCAGCCCGCCGAGAGGCGCGACTGACGCGGCTGACCTCGGCCGGGAATATGTCCCGGCCGGGTTTCGCTGAGATCACGACAGTTCCGTGCGCAGCAACTGTTCGATTCTTGCCCCAAAGGGGTGAGGTCGGTGCGGGGAGGTAGACTTAAGCGTGTCTGGCCGGACGCATGCCCGCGCATGCCCTGAGCGCACCTGTGTGGGGTGCCGGGAGCGAGCGGCCAAGATCCAACTGCTGCGCACCGTGGTGACCGGGGGTGAATGTGTCCCCGATCCTCGCGGTACGCTGCCCGGCCGGGGTGCGTACGTACACCCCGCCGTGGCCTGTTTTGACCTGGCGGTCCGCCGCCGGGCGTTCCCACGGGCGCTCCGCGTCCCGGGACCGCTCGACACAAAGGCGTTGCGCCAGTACGTCGAGCAGGCAGAAGGTTGCTGAGCAGCACCTTGCTGAGCAGGCAATACCGTTGAAAGTGCCGTACGGAACCCCGTGCGGCCCTGGTACCTCGCGAGTCGAAAGCAGGTCGAGATTGCGATGAGCACTCGATGAGTACGCGATGAGTACGCCCATGAACTAGCGACGGTCCGGCCGCAACCCGGACCTCAAAGGAGCGAAGTGGCTAAGGTCCGGGTCTACGAACTCGCCAAGGAGTTCGGTGTGGAGAGCAAGGTCGTCATGGCCAAGCTCCAGGAACTCGGTGAATTCGTCCGTTCGGCGTCCTCCACGATTGAGGCGCCTGTAGTACGCAAGCTGACTGACGCCCTGCAGCAGGGCAACGGCGGTGGCGGAAAGTCCGCCGCCTCGCGCAAGGCCGCATCGGCGAAGCCGGCCGCGCCGTCCCCGGCGCAGGCCGCACGTCCGGCTGCCCCGCGCCCGGCGGCGCCCCAGCCGCCGGCTGCAGAGCGGCCCGCGGCTCCGGCCCCGGCGGCCCCGGCGGCGCCGGGTCCGCGTCCGACCCCGGGCCCGAAGCCCGCGCCTCGGCCCGCTCCGGCGGCTCCTGCCCCCAGTGCGCCCGAGTTCACGGCCCCTCCGGCGGCTCCGGCCGCCCCGGCCTCGCGTCCTGCGGGCCGTCCGGGTCCCGGTGCCCCGAAGCCCGGTGGTCGTCCGGCCGCGCCCGGTCAGGGTCAGGGCCAGGGCCAGGGCGGTGCCCAGGGCGCCCGCCCCGGCGGCCCGCGTCCGGGTGCTTCCGGTCCCCGTCCGGGTGGCCGTCAGGCGGGTCCCCGTCCGGGCAACAACCCCTTCACCTCCGGTGGCTCCACCGGCATGGCGCGCCCGCAGGCGCCCCGGCCGGGCGGTGGCCCTCGTCCCGGTGGCCCGGGTGCCCCTGGCGCCCCGCGTCCGCAGGGTGCGGGCCAGGGCGGTCCCCGGCCGCAGGGTGCGGGCGGCGGTCCGCGTCCGCAGGCTCCCGGCGGTCCCCGTCCGACCCCGGGCGGTATGCCTCGTCCGCAGGGCGGTCCCCGTCCTGGCGGAGGTCACGGCGGCGGCCCCGCCGGCCCGCGTCCGAACCCGGGCATGATGCCGCAGCGTCCGGCTGCCGGACCGCGTCCCGGTCCCGGCGGTGGCGGCGGTGGCCGCGGTCCGGCCGGTGCTGGTCGTCCCGGCGGCGGTGCCGGTCGTCCCGGTGGTGGCGGCTTCGCCCGTCCCGGCGGCGGTGCCGGTCGTCCCGGTGGTGGCGGCGGCGGTTTCGCCGGTCGTCCCGGTGGCGGCGGTCCCGGTGGTGGTGGCGGCGGCTTCGGCGGTGGCGGTGCCGGTCGTCCCGGCTTCGGTGGACGTCCCGGTGGTCCGGGCGGCCGTGGTGGCACGCAGGGTGCCTTCGGCCGTCCCGGCGGTCCGGCGCGTCGTGGCCGCAAGTCGAAGCGGCAGCGCCGTCAGGAGTACGAGGCCATGCAGGCCCCGTCGGTCGGCGGTGTGATGCTGCCTCGCGGCAACGGCGAGAGCATTCGCCTGTCGCGCGGTGCGTCGCTCACCGACTTCGCGGAGAAGATCAACGCCAACCCGGCGTCCCTCGTCGCGGTCATGATGAACCTGGGCGAGATGGTCACGGCCACGCAGTCCGTCTCCGACGAGACGCTGCAGCTCCTCGCCGGCGAGATGAACTACACGGTTCAGATCGTCAGCCCCGAGGAGGAGGACCGCGAGCTGCTCGAGTCCTTCGACCTGGAGTTCGGTGAGGACGAGGGCGACGAGGAGGACCTGGTGGTCCGTCCGCCGGTCGTCACCGTCATGGGTCACGTCGACCACGGTAAGACCCGCCTGCTCGACGCCATCCGCAAGACGAACGTCATCGCGGGCGAGGCCGGTGGCATCACCCAGCACATCGGTGCCTACCAGGTCGCGACCGAGGTCAACGGCGAGGACCGGGCGATCACCTTCATCGACACCCCGGGTCACGAGGCGTTCACCGCCATGCGTGCCCGTGGTGCGAAGTCGACCGACATCGCGATCCTCGTGGTCGCGGCCAACGACGGTGTCATGCCGCAGACGGTCGAGGCCCTGAACCACGCCAAGGCGGCCGACGTGCCGATCGTCGTCGCGGTCAACAAGATCGATGTCGAGGGCGCGGACCCGACCAAGGTGCGCGGTCAGCTGACCGAGTACGGCCTGGTGGCCGAGGAGTACGGCGGCGAGACGATGTTCGTCGACATCTCCGCCAAGCAGGGTCTGCACATCGACAGCCTCCTGGAGGCGGTCGTCCTGACCGCCGACGCGGCGCTGGACCTGAGGGCCAACCCGCACCAGGACGCGCAGGGCATCTCGATCGAGTCCCGTCTCGACCGCGGCCGCGGTGCCGTGGCGACGGTCCTCGTCCAGCGAGGCACGCTGCGGGTCGGCGACACGATGGTGGTCGGCGACGCGTACGGCCGCGTCCGGGCGATGCTCGACGACAACGGCAACAACGTGGCCGAGGCCGGCCCGTCGACGCCGGTGCAGGTCCTGGGTCTGACCAACGTCCCGGGTGCCGGCGACAACTTCATCGTGGTCGAGGAGGACCGTACGGCCCGCCAGATCGCGGAGAAGCGTGCCGCCCGCGAGCGGAACGCGGCGTTCGCCAAGCGCACGCGCCGTGTCTCGCTCGAGGACCTGGACAAGGTGCTCAAGGCCGGCGAGGTCCAGCAGCTGAACCTGATCATCAAGGGTGACGCTTCCGGTTCGGTCGAGGCTCTCGAGTCCTCGCTGCTCCAGCTGGACGTCGGCGAAGAGGTCGACATCCGTGTCCTGCACCGTGGTGTCGGTGCGGTCACGGAGTCCGACATCGACCTGGCGATGGGCTCCGACGCCATCGTGATCGGCTTCAACGTCCGTGCGGCAGGCCGCGCGGCGCAGATGGCCGAGCGTGAGGGTGTGGACGTCCGGTACTACTCGGTCATCTACCAGGCGATCGAGGAGATCGAGGCGGCCCTGAAGGGCATGCTGAAGCCGGAGTTCGAGGAGGTCGAGCTCGGTACGGCGGAGATCCGCGAGGTCTTCAAGTCGTCCAAGCTGGGCAACATCGCGGGTGTGCTCATCCGGTCGGGCGAGGTCAAGCGCAACACCAAGGCGCGCCTCATCCGCGACGGCAAGGTCGTCGCGGAGAACCTCAACATCGAGGGCCTGCGTCGCTTCAAGGACGACGTCACCGAGATCCGCGAAGGCTTCGAGGGTGGTATCAACCTCGGAAACTTCAACGACATCAAGATCGACGACGTCATCGCGACGTACGAGATGCGCGAGAAGCCGCGGGTGTAACAGCCACCGGCCAGTACCGGCCGACGGGACGTGTTCCCGTCGGCCGGTGCCGTGTGCCGGGGGCTGCCGCCCCCGGCGCCTCGCCACGCCCCGAGCGGCCTGTCCTGCATGAAGGGCGGGCCGGGCCGAGCGGCCCGGCCGGAACGGCTGTGACCGGTGGAAAACCCCGTCGAGCCGATCCGGTGTTCGTTGTACGGTTTTCGTGTCCCTGCCCATACGGATGGCGGGGCCATCGATCCCGCACCGGCGGGTCATCCGGACACACACATGTACGTGGGGACTCTGTCCTTCGACCTGCTCCTCGGCGACGTGCGGTCGCTGAAGGAGAAGCGCTCCGTCGTCCGCCCGATCGTCGCCGAGCTCCAGCGGAAGTTCGCGGTGAGCGCGGCCGAGGTGGACCACATGGAGCTCTACCGGCGGGCCGGCATCGGCCTTGCCATGGTCTCCGGTGATGCGGGGCATCTGAACGACGTACTGGACCGGTGCGAGCGGCTGGTCGCCGGACGCCCCGAAGTGGAGCTGCTGTCCGTCAGACGGCGCCTCCACGGCGACGACGACTGACCAGAGAAGACAGATCAGGAAAGAACGGGAGACGGACCAGTGGCCGACAACGCGCGGGCGAAGAGGCTGGCGGACCTCATCCGAGAGGTGGTGGCCCAGAAGCTGCAGCGCGGGATCAAGGACCCGCGGCTCGGCTCGCACGTCACCATCACGGACACCCGGGTGACGGGTGATCTGCGGGAGGCGACCGTCTTCTACACGGTGTACGGGGACGAGGAGGAGCGGAACGCAGCGGCCGCCGGACTGGAGAGCGCCAAGGGCATCCTGCGCTCCGAGGTCGGTCGGGCCGCCGGTGTGAAGTTCACGCCGACCCTCGCCTTCGTCGCCGATGCCCTCCCGGACACCGCCAGGAACATCGAAGACCTGCTGGACAAGGCGCGCGCCTCCGACGCGAAGGTGCGCGAGGCGGCCACCGGCGCCGCGTACGCCGGTGAGGCCGATCCTTACAAGAAGCCCGGCTCCGAGGACGAGACGGACGACGCCACCGAATGACCCAGCAGCACACCACGCCCGACGGCCTCGTCATCGTCGACAAGCCGTCGGGCTTCACTTCCCACGACGTCGTGGCCAAGATGCGCGGGATCGCGAAGACTAGGCGCGTCGGCCACGCGGGGACGCTGGACCCCATGGCGACCGGCGTGCTCGTCCTCGGCGTGGAGAAGGCCACCAAGCTCCTCGGACACCTCGCGCTGACCGAGAAGGAGTACCTCGGGACCATCCGGCTCGGGCAGAACACCGTCACGGACGACGCCGAGGGGGAGATCACCTCCTCCACCGACGCCTCCGGGGTCACCCGCGACGCCATCGACGCCGGGATCGCCAAGCTGACCGGTGACATCCTGCAGGTGCCGTCCAAGGTCAGCGCCATCAAGATCAACGGCGTGCGGTCCTACAAGCGGGCCCGCGAGGGCGAGGACTTCGACATCCCGGCCCGGCCCGTCACCGTCTCCGCCTTCACCGTCTACGACGTCCGGGACGCGGTCGCCGAGGACGGCACCCCGGCGCTGGACGTGATCGTCTCCGTCGTCTGCTCCTCGGGCACCTACATCCGGGCCCTCGCCCGGGATCTGGGCGCGGACCTCGGCGTCGGCGGCCATCTCACCGCGCTGCGCCGCACCCGCGTCGGGCCCTACAAGCTGGACGCCGCCCGCACCCTGGACCAGCTCCAGGAGGAGCTGACCGTGATGCCGATCGCCGAGGCCGCCGCGGCCGCGTTCCCGCGATGGGACGTGGACGACAAGCGGGCCCGGCTGCTCACGAACGGGGTGCGCCTGGAGATGCCGGACGAGTACGCGGGCGCCGGCCCCGTCGCCGTGTTCGCCCCCGAGGGCCGGTTCGTCGCGCTGGTCGAGGAGCTCAAGGGGAAGGCGAAGAGCCTGGCCGTGTTCGGCTGAGCCCGGCCCGTGGAGCGGCGAGCACGGGGATGCGCGCCGCCGCTCCACGGGTCCCCCCTCGGTTCCCCCCAGAGAGGTGTATCCATCCCCTGTCGTCCATTCACCCCATTGAGCAGGCGCTCGGAGTGAACCGAGGGAGCGGAAGGGGGCGCGTTCACCATGGCATCTGTCCCGCTGATCTTCGTCGGCCTACCGTCGGATCCAGGTACGGCGGGGAGGTTCCAGCATGGCGGTACGGGGCTCGCGGACACGGGACGGCGGCGGTGGAGCGCGCGGAGCGGGTTCCGCGCTCGCACGGTTCTACGACCTGGTGGGACGCCCGCGCGGCATCGGGTTCGCCGTCGACCACGACGGCACGGTGATCACCGGTCATGAGGTCGTGGACGGAGTGGACCGGCTGGTCCTGGAGGCGCCGGACCAGCGCGTCTGCGTGCTGGGCGCCGATGAGGTGACCCCGCTGCCGCACGCGGGACTCGCCCTCGTCCGCACCGAGGGACTCGGTCTGCGACCGCTCCCCGTCACGGCGCGGGACCGCATCGAGACCGGCACATACATCAGGATCGCCGCGGGCGGCTGGCGTGAGGCACGCGTGCTCGGCACGACCGCCGTCACCTACCGGGCCTCGGACGGCTCCCATCCCCTCGAAGCCGCACTGGAGCTGGCGATCGGCACGGCGGGTACCGAGGCGCTCCGCGTGGGCGGGGGCGCGGCCGGCGGGCCGGTACTCGACGCGGCGACCGGAGCCGTACTGGCCGTCCTCGGCACCGCACTGCACACGGAACACCGGACGACGGGCTTCGCGGTGCCCCTGCGCGGTCCCGGCGGGCCGCTGGAGGGGCTGCTCGCTCGCAACGCGGAAACGGTTCCCGCGTACGGGGCGGACCTCAACCTCGCCGGCGTCCTGGAACTCACGGCAGCGGGGCCGCAGGGCCGGTCCTACGACGCCGAATCCCTCTCATCCGCCGTGGTCCTCGGGGAGTTCGAGGCCTTCGAGAAGGGCGGCGCCACCGTCCTCGGGCTCGTCGGCCCCCCCGGCAGCGCGCGTACGGCGGCACTCGACTGCCTCGCCGCACAGCAGTCTCGGGCGCCGGAGCCGGTCCCCGTGATCCGGCTGCGCGGAACGGACCTCATGGGCAGGGACACCTCCCTGGCCGACGCGGTCGGACGGGCGCTGGAGCGGGCGGCACGGTTCGTGACGGCGGCCGGACGCCTGCCGGCTGTCCAGGGGAGCGAGACGGATCATCCGAGTCTCGAGTGCGTGGCCCGGGTCGCGCGCGACGCCGGTCGCCCGCTGCTGCTTCTCCTCGACGCCCCGCAGCAGATGCCGTCCGTCCCCGGCCCCCGACTCACGGACTGGGCGACGGCCACGGCCACTTGGCTGCGCGAGACGGGGGCACGACTTGTCGTGGGATGCGGGGCGGAGTACTGGGAGCGGGTGGGTGCGGCGTTCCCCGGGGAGATGCTGCACCGGGGATCTCCTCTGATTGCGGTGCCGGGAAGTCGGCGGTGGGGACGGGAACCGGCTGTGCAGCACCGGGAACCGCGTGCGGACGCGCGGGTGGCGACCGTGGACGCGGTGGTACGGCCTGCGGCTGTGCGGGGTGCGGCTGCGGACGTGTCGGTTCGGCCTTCGGACGTGCGGGGGGCTCCTTCAGAGTGGCCGATGCTGCCGGCGGACGCGCCGGGGGTGACCTGGGGCCGTCCGGTCGGGGACGGGCGGAGGACCGAGGCGGGGTGTGAGCCGGCCGGAGCCGTGCTTCGCCCGGCACGCCCGCGGGGTCTGCGGCCTTACGCGAGCGACGGGTCCGTCCTCGCCCCGGGTGCCGCATCGCCTCGGTTCGAGGGGTCCGGAAGCCGGGCCTCCGCCGTACTCGCCGAGGGGCCGCCCGCCCCCGCGGGCGACGACCACCACCTCACCCTCGAAGAACCCGCCGACTCGCTCCAGGGCGCGCACCTCGACCTGGACGCCGCTCTGTACGCCCTGGTCCACGCTCACGCGCTGGGGGCGGGGGAGCACCCCGTGTCTTCGCTGACGGCGACGGCGGCCGCCCGGCGCCGCGCGCGTGCCGGGCATGGGCAGCCCGCCCCGGTCGGCACCCTGCCCGTACCACGCCACCGCGTCGGCCCGGTCCTACAGGCGCTGCTCCGGCTGGCCCGCGAGGAAGGCGACGCGGAGCTGGCCCTTCGCCTCGAGGACCTGGCGCATGCGCTGGACGCGCTGCTGCCGCTCCGGGCCGCTCCGCCGGACGAGGCAGCCCTGTGCGCGACCAACCTCCTGGCCGGCACCCTCCTGCGCCTGCCGGACGCGACGCCGTACCTGTACGTCCTGCGTCTCACCGCCGACCGAATCGTGCGCTGGCGGGCCCAGCAGCGGAACGTTCCCAGCGAGTTCGGGCCGTGGTTCTGGGAAGCACTGCGGGTGCCGGAGGCGGAACGCTTCGACCTGCTGAGAAGGCTGGTCGCTGCGGACGAGCCCGCGCGGCCGGCCGAGACGTACGGCACAGGACATGGCGTGGGCAGTACCGCCGACAGCCCTCGGCCTGGCGTCCCCCGGTACCTGGACGCCGTAGCGCGACTCCTCGCCGCGGACCCCGTCTCCGTGCCGCGTCACCTCACCCGCTGGTTCGACGACGAGCGCCCTCTTCCCGCTACCCCGCACGCCACCGTCGCCACGGCAGCGCAGGCCCTGCTGCACACGCACCGGCGCGCCGCCCTCGACGAGCTGGCCGAGGCGCTCGTCGACAGCGGTCACCGGCGCGGCGACGAACTGCTCGCCGCGCTCGCCGAGGAGGAACCGTCCGCCGTCTGCCGGGCCGTGGACCGGTGGGCGCACGACGGGCGGCCCGCGCGACGGACCGTCGCGGTGGCCCACGGGCTCCGCGCCGCCCCGCACGTGCGCACCGAGACGGACCGCGAGCTGCTGCGCCATGCCGCCCTCGTCCTGCTCGACCGCCCCGCCGACTGCACCGTGCACGGCGGAGCCCTCGCCCTCCTCGTACAGGATCCGCTGACTCGCGCCCGCTACCTTCCGCAGGCCCTCGCGCGGTTCACGGCCGGTGATCCGCAACTGCCCGCGAGCGTCCTGGCCACCGCCCTGGCCGGGCATCCGGAGCCGGTGCTCGCCGCGTTCCGCACCCGGCTGCCGCGGTGCGGGCCGGACGCCGGGCAGACCCTGCGGACCCTCCTCGATGCGGCGCCCCCCGCCCTCGCCGGCCCGGTCGCCGTCCTCGTACGCGAGACCGTGACGCGGCGTCCTGACACGGACGCGGGACCCGCCCGCTCCGGCGAGTCCGAGGACCTGGGCAGCCAGGTCGCCGCGTATGTCGGCGGGCGTCTGGACCGTGACCGCGCCGCCCGCGCCTTCCTGCTGCCGCTGGTCGCCGGGCTGCTCGACGGCGGCCCGCCGCAGCTGCGGTCGGCGCTCGCCAGCGTGCTGGCCGCGCCCGGCGGCGCACAGTCGCGCCCCCTGCGGCGCGAACTGCTCGACCTGCTGCTCGGCCAGGAGCGGGACCCCGCGGTCCTCGACGCGGTCCTGCGCGCGGCGGCGGACGGCGTGCACCGGGCCGGACAGGAGCATGCCCGTCATGTGATCCACCGGACGGGCCTGGTCCTGGCCCGCACCCCGGAGGGCGCCGCGCGCTTTGACCGCGAACTGTTCGACCTCGCCCGGCACGTCCCCGGCTTCGCCCGGCTCGTCGCCCACTGGCTGACCGACGACGCGGCGGACTGGGCCGTCCTCGTCGGCCCGCACACCCGCCGCATGATCGAAAACCTGGCGGGCCTGCAGGTCCCGGCCCTACCGGTGCGGTCCGGGGTATGACCGCTGTGGCCCCCGGCCTTCCCCGGTGCGGGCGCCGGGTTCACCGGGCACTGGCCCCGGCGGGGCACGTGCCGACTGTCACAGCGCCCATGCCGATGCGGGCCGAAGCCACCCGGCATGGCACCCTTAGACCTGCGTACGAGGCAGACACGGACATGGGTTCGACGAGGAGCGGTCACAGTGCAGCGCTGGCGTGGCTTGGAGGACATCCCCCAGGACTGGGGGCGCAGCGTCGTCACCATCGGGTCCTACGACGGAGTCCACCGCGGACACCAGCTGATCATCCGGCATGCCGTGGAACGCGCGCGTGAGCTGGGCGTTCCCTCGGTCGTCGTCACCTTCGACCCGCACCCCAGCGAGGTCGTGCGCCCGGGCAGCCACCCGCCGCTGCTCGCCGCGCACCACCGTCGTGCCGAACTCATGGCCGAACTGGGTGTGGACGCGGTCCTCATCCTGCCCTTCACCACGGAATTCTCGCGGCTCTCGCCCGCCGACTTCGTGGTCAAGGTCCTGGTGGACAAGCTGCACGCCAAGGCCGTGGTCGAGGGCCCGAACTTCCGCTTCGGCCACAAGGCCGCGGGGAACGTGGAATTCCTGGCTGAGCAGGGCAAGACGTACGACTTCGAGGTCGAGGTGGTGGACCTCTACGTCAGCGGTGAGGCGGGTGGCGGCCAGCCCTTCTCCTCCACCCTGACCCGGCGTCTGATCGCCGATGGCGACGTCGAGGGGGCGCGCGAGATCCTCGGGCGCCCGCACCGCGTCGAGGGGGTCGTGGTACGGGGCGCTCAGCGCGGCCGTGACCTCGGCTTCCCGACCGCCAACGTCGAGACGCTGCCGCACACCGCGATCCCGGCCGACGGCGTCTACGCCGGCTGGCTGCACGTGGGGGACGAGGCGATGCCGGCCGCGATCTCCGTCGGCACGAACCCGCAGTTCGACGGCACCGAGCGAACGGTGGAGGCGTACGCCATCGACCGCGTGGGGCTGGATCTGTACGGACTGCACGTCGCCGTCGACTTCCTGGCGTTCGTCCGCGGCCAGGCCCGGTTCGACTCGCTGGAAGGGCTTCTGGAGCAGATGGCGCAGGACGTGCAGCGCTGCCTGGTTCTGATCGCGGCGTACGACGCGGACTGACCCGCTCCACGTGCACCACGCGCTCCTGTAATCCCGGGGCGGTGACTGAACGCCGGGGCGGCCCGTGTCTCAGACACGGGCCGCCCCGTTTTCGTTGCCGTCGCGTCCCCGCCTCGGGGACCGGCCGCTATTGCTGGGGCGGCGGCGGAGGCGGGGTCTGGCCCGACTGCGGCGGATTGGGCTGCTGAGCCGGCGTGTACGGCGGGCCCGGCTGAGGCTGCGCGGCCTGATCCGGCTGCTGCGGCTGCCCGGCGTCGGCGCCCTGGTGCGGGTAGGGGGCCGGACCCGGCTGCGGGTACGGCTGGGCGGGGTGGGGCGGCTGCGGAACCTGACCCGGCGCAGGATGGCCGGGGGCGGGCTGCCTGGGGATGTGCTGCCCCGGGATCTGCTGCCCGGGAATCGGACCGGGCATCTGGTGCCCCGGAATCTGCGGTCCTGGGACCTGCTGACCGGGCATCCCGCCGGGCGCCGGCTGTCCGGGGATCTGCCCCGGGGCGTACTGCCCGGGCACGAACTGTCCGGGCATCTGACCAGGCAGCGGCGGTGCGGCGACCGGGGGAGGGTTGCCGTCCGACGTCCACAGGCCGTGCGACTGCTGGTGGCGCGCGAAGTCCTCGGCGACCATCGCAGCCAGCGTGAAGTACGCCTCCCGGACCTTCGGCCGCATCATGTCCAGGTCGACCTCCGCACCCGCCGCCAGGTGCTCGTCGAACGGCACGACCACGACTCCGCGGCACCGCGTCTCGAAGTGCGAGACGATGTCCTCCACCTTGATCATCTTGCCGGTCTCGCGGACCCCGGAGATGACGGTGATGGACCGCGCGACGAGGTCCGCGTACCCGTGCGCCGACAGCCAGTCCAGCGTCGTACTGGCGCTGCTCGCACCGTCGACGGACGGAGTCGAGATGATGATGAGCTGGTCGGCGAGGTCGAGCACCCCACGCATGGCGCTGTACAGCAGACCCGTACCGGAGTCGGTGAGGATGATCGGGTACTGCCTGCCCAGCACGTCGATCGCGCGCCGGTAGTCCTCGTCGTTGAAGGCCGTGGACACGGCCGGGTCGACGTCGTTGGCGATGATCTCCAGGCCGGACGGGGCCTGCGAGGTGAACCGCCGGATGTCCATGTACGAGTTGAGGTACGGGATCGCCTGAACCAGATCGCGGATGGTGGCGCCGGTCTCGCGGCGGACCCGGCGGCCGAGCGTGCCCGCGTCCGGGTTGGCGTCGATCGCGAGGATCTTGTCCTGTCGCTCGGTGGCGAGCGTGGAGCCCAGCGCGGTGGTCGTGGTCGTCTTGCCGACGCCCCCCTTGAGGCTGATGACGGCGATCCGGTAGCACGACAGAACCGGCGTACGGATCAGGTCCAGCTTCCGCTGCCGCTCGGCCTCCTCCTTCTTGCCGCCGAGTTTGAACAGACCACCGCCGCCGACCGGACGGCTGCTCTTCGTCTTCTGCTTCTTGTTGATCAGCCGGTCGGAGGACAGCTCCACCGCCGCCGTGTAACCCAGGGGCGCCACACCGGGGTTGGTCTGCTGCCGCTGGTCATGCTGCACGGGCTGCGGCCAGGCGGCACCGGCGCGCGGGTCGACCGGAGGCTGCGGCTGGGCGGGCGGCTGCGGGAATCCGTAACCACCGGCCTCGGCCGGAGAGTTGGGCCCGGAGTGCGGTGGGAATCCGTACCCCTGGGGGGCGGCGGGGTTCGGCGCCGGGGCCGTGGCGTGCGGCTGCGGCTGCGGCGCCGGGGCGTGCGCGTCGGGCTGCGGGAATCCGTAGCCGCCCTGCTGCGGTACCGGAGCGTTCGGCTGCGGGAATCCGTAACCGGGCTGAGCGGCAGGGGCGTTGGGGGCGCAAGGAGCCGGAACTCCTTGCTGCGGGAATCCGTAACCGGGCTGCGCAGGGGTGTTGGAGGCAGGTGCAGCCGGAACACTCTGCTGAGGGAATCCGTAACCGGGCTGTCCAGCGGAGGCGTTGGGTGCCGACGGAGTCGGGACTCCGGGCTGGGGGGACCCATACCCGGGCTGCGCGGGCGGGGCGTCGGCGCCCGTGCTCGGCGGGGCCTGGTTCCAGGCGGCGGGAGCGGGCTGCGATGCCTGCGACGGGAAGGGCTGCTGCTGGGCCTGCCCCTGTGCGGCCTGGGCGGGCTGGTGCGTGGCCGGCCACTGCGCCGCCGGACCGGGGGCGGCCGGCTGATAGGCGGGCGGCAGTGGCGGAACCGTGCTCTGCGGCACCGACGGCGGGGTCCAGCCCTGCGGCGGCTGTACATGCCCGGACGCCTCCGGGGCTGCGTCGGCGCCCTGGGTGGCGGTGGGCGTGACGCCGGCGGGGCCAGTCGCGGAGGGGGCGGAGTCGGCCCCGGCAGGGGCGGCGTCGGAACTCGTGTCGGCCTCGGCGGTGGCATCTGAGGCCGGGAGGTCCGAGGAGGGGGAGCCGCTGGTGCCGGAGGCGGCGGGCACGGGGGCGACGGGCGCCGCGGGTGCGGCCTCGCTCGTCGCCGCGCCGGAGGTCGCAGCGTCAGCGGACAGTTCGTCCGAGATCTCGCCCGCCGGCTCCGGAGCGGGCCCGGAGTCACCGTCGTCGGCAGCATCGCTCGTCTCGCCGGCGCCGGAGCCCGGCGTGCTCCCGGCGGGGGCGTTCGCTGAGGGCTTGGTCAGCTCGAAGTCATTCTTGTCCCGGGCGGCTTCGCCCTGCTGCTCGGGCTCGGTCGCATCGGAACCGACGCCCTCGGCCGCCTTGCTCGCGGCGGCCAGCTGGTCGAACTCATGCTTGAGCGCGGTCGGCGAGAACCTCACCGTGTTGCCGCTCTCCGGGTCCCCACCACTCGAGGGCCCGGCCGTGGGCACGTCGGTCGGCGGCGTCCACACGGGGAATCCGTCGCCGGACGCGGTGTTCTGCACGTGGACCGGGTTCACGGCCGGAGCTGCAGGCACACCCGGCTCGGGAGCACCCGCCTGCGCAGTCGGAACCGGAGCGGTGGGAGGAACGGGTGCGGCGGGAGCCTGAGGAGCGGGCGCATGGGGGGTGGCTGGAGCCTGCGGTTCCTCGACCGCCGCCGGCGTGTCCGCCGCCCCCCCGGACGCGTTCTGCGTGTACCAGGCGGGGGGCGCGTAGTCGATGGTGAACTCGCCCGTCATCTCAATGGCGGACTCGGCGTCGGACTGGTCATCGTCGGGTGAAGCCCAGCCCCCGCGGATCCCGTCCCGATCGCTGTTCACAGTTCCTCCTGGTGTGGTCGAGCACCCTTATGTCGTGCTGGGGCGACCGCTCTTTGTGTGGAGTCGTCCGACGCCGTCCGATTCCGCCCGGCAATTCCCCGGGGCGCCGGCGGCCCGCCACAGGTTCTGGGTGGGGCGCCCCGACCCAGCCTAATCACCAGGGGTGCCCCCACGGCAGGCCCGTCATCGGCCGCACCTCCTCCCGTGGCGTCACACCCTGACCATCTGTGACCTGCGTACAGGCGAAGGGCATTTACAACCTGGGGGCCAGTGACGAACAAAACCGGACGAAAGCAGGGCGTGAACCGGTCGCAACTACCGCATGCCAGACCGTTGTTGCGCCCCCGCAACCGAGGGCCGCCACAACTCAGTCCAACCTTCGTGCGTACCCAACAATCCGGTCTCGGCGTCGGTCTCGCAGAGTGGGCAGCGCCTCGACGTCCGTCCGGGGGAGCGCCATCGTGCGGCCTATCACTTCCGCCTCGTCCGGGGAAACCCGCTGGATGCCGACGAGCCGTGCCTGTCGCACGAGCCGCGGTGCGACCGGACTGAGGGGTGGGCCGGTTGAGGCCCAGCACGGCGGACTGGCCCTGACCGTCCACGCCGATGACGACACCGTCGTCCCCGGCGAGCAAGCCGGGCAGCTGCTCGCCGTCGAGGCGGCCGCCCTCCGCGCCCGCCCGCCGGGCAGCGTGCTCCAACGAGCGTCGCGCCGCGACCAGTTCGTCGTTGCCGCGCCCGGTCACCCGCAGAGGACCGACGAGCGGCACCTCCTGCCGCTCCCCGCGCCCCAGGGTGAGACTGAACGTGGTCGCCGGCGGCGGAACCGCGGTGAGAAGTGCGACCAGTTGGTGCAACGAGGATCCCGAGCCGTCGGGTTGGGGCCATCGCCGGGCCTAGTACGTCGTGTGCCGCCGGTTGTCGCAGCGCCTGCTCCGGCCGGACTCCTCGGTCCGCCGCGGCGGCACATCAGCCCTTCCGGACTCGGCGGTCACCAGAGGATTGGCGCGGACGGAGGTGGCGACAGCCGCGGTCACCTCCTCCTCGTTCAGCACGGTGACCCGATACCCCGGCCCCCGTCAGCCGGCTGGCCAAATGGTCCGCGACGCGCACGACACGCTTCTGCGCACCCACGAGGCCGCCGCCGCGTGCCGCGACGCTTCCGGACACGACTCGGGATCCGACCTTGAGCGCGATCCATGTGATCCGCACGGCAGGAGCCCCGTTCTCGGCCTGCACTGCCGACCCTGATGCGCGAGGCGCTGACCGGGGACCGTACGGCCCTGGACCTCCGCACGATCTGGCTGATCGCCGTACTCGGAGCCGCGTCCGTCGTGGTCACGACGCTCGGGCTGACTCTGCCGCGGGGCGGGGGCACCCCGTTCTGGGGCCGCTTTCTGGAGATCGCCGAGGGCTTCGTCCTGCTCACGCTGATCCCGCTGACCCTGGACGTCTTCGACGTGTACGCGACGGCGCGTGCGATGACCAGTGCATAGCCGGGCTCCACGGCTCCGGCTACGGCGATGACCGACTCGGGCCGAAGCGTGTACGGACGCGGGTTTCGGCGTCACAGGGGACGCGCCCCTGCCCGCTCCCGCTCGCCGGGACAGAAACCGGGCCGTCCCCCGCTCACTCCGCCTCAATCACCCCGCCAGGCCCCCCCGCCTCCAGATCGAACTCCCCGTCCCGCGCCCCCAGCACGAACGCCTGCCACTCGGCTTCCGTGTAACGGAGTACCGTCTCGGGGTCGAGTGACGAGCGCATCGCCACGGCGCCGCCGGGCAGGTAGGCGATCTCGACCCGCTCCTCCTGCTCTTCGGTACCCGGCGCGCTGTGCCACTGGACGCCCGAGATGTCGAGGGAGTAGAGCTCGTCCCGCTCCCGCTCCCGCTCCCGCTCCCGCTCCCGCTCCCGCTCCCGCTCCCGCTCCCGCTCCCGCTCCCGCTCCCGCTCCTTGCGCGCCTTGACGTCCTCGTTCACTTCTTCCGTCATGGCGAAGCGACCCCTTCCCCGGCGTGCGGATGATCCAGTGGCTCACCCTAGTGGCCGCCCGGGTACCGGCCGGGCGGTTCGGGGACCGTGGTAAGGGCGGCGTCCGCCTGCTGGTACCCTGTGTGACGACCGTTCGTGTACGCACCCCCGGACCCCGAGCCGACCCACCAAGGGTTTCCCAGGGATCTGGAGGCCGCGCCCCGGCGGATCCCCGCCTCCCGAGTCATGGAAGCTCCCCTGAGAAGCAGACCAGGGGCACTCGGAGGCCATCAGAAGACTACGAGGAGTACGCGTGTCGCTCGACGCCGCTACGAAGAAGCAGATCATGTCCGAGTTTGGTACCAAGGAGGGCGACACCGGCTCCCCCGAGGTCCAGGTCGCTCTGCTGTCCCGTCGCATCTCGGACCTGACCGAGCACCTCAAGACCCACAAGCACGACCACCACTCCCGCCGTGGTCTGCTGATCCTGGTCGGTCAGCGCCGCCGCCTGCTGCAGTACCTGGCCAAGAAGGACATCCAGCGCTTCCGTACGCTGGTCGACCGCCTCGGCATCCGCCGCGGTGCGGCGGGCGCCAGGTAAGACGCCGTGAAGGGAGCGGTTCCCATAAGACGGGGGCCGCTCCCTTTGCTGTACGTGCGGACTGTCACCACCGCTTTGTAGTGTGGTAGCACAACGCCAACACAATACGAACGACGCAGTGTGAGGAACGCCCGGGCCCACCGGGCGCGAGGCACACACCGAACGAGGAGAAGTGCACCTCGCCGCCGCCGGTCCTCGGTAGTGGCCCCCGGGGGGACGTGAGCCCCGGGTGCTTCGATCGAAGACCGGCCCGCACCAGAAGGGCGCTTCTCCGCCACCGTCCCCCTGCCACACGGGCAGCGAAGGACGAAGACGAGGAGAAAACGCTAGTGGAGAACGAGACCCACTACGCCGAGGCCGTCATCGACAACGGCTCCTTCGGCACCCGTACGATCCGCTTCGAGACGGGCCGCCTGGCCAAGCAGGCCGCCGGCTCCGCCGTCGCGTACCTGGACGACGACACCATGGTGCTGTCGGCCACCACCGCGTCCAAGAGCCCCAAGGACCAGCTCGACTTCTTCCCCCTGACGGTCGACGTCGAGGAGCGGATGTACGCAGCCGGCAAGATCCCCGGCTCCTTCTTCCGCCGTGAGGGCCGTCCGTCCGAGGACGCCATCCTCACCTGCCGTCTCATCGACCGCCCGCTGCGGCCCTCCTTCAAGAAGGGCCTGCGCAACGAGATCCAGGTCGTCGCCACGGTCATGGCGCTCAACCCCGACCACCTGTACGACGTCGTGGCGATCAACGCCGCGTCCGCGTCCACGCAGCTGGCCGGCCTGCCCTTCTCCGGCCCGATCGGCGGCGTCCGCGTCGCGCTGATCAACGGCCAGTGGGTCGCCTTCCCGACGCACACCGAGCTCGAGGACGCCGTCTTCGACATGGTGGTCGCCGGCCGCGCCCTGGAGGATGGTGACGTCGCGATCATGATGGTCGAGGCCGAGGCCACCGACAAGACCATCCAGCTGGTCACGGGTGGCGCCGAGGCGCCGACCGAGGAGGTCGTCGCCGCCGGTCTGGAGGCCGCCAAGCCCTTCATCAAGGTGCTGTGCAAGGCCCAGTCGGACCTCGCCGCGAAGGCCGCCAAGCCGACCGCCGAGTTCCCGATCTTCCATGACTACCAGGACGACGTGCTGGAGGCGCTGAGCGCCGCCGTCCGCCCCGAGCTGGCCCAGGCGCTCACCATCGCCGGCAAGCAGGAGCGCGAGTCCGAGCTCGACCGCGTCAAGCAGCTGGCGGCCGAGAAGCTCCTGCCGGAGTTCGAGGGCCGTGAGAAGGAGATCTCCGCGGCGTACCGCTCGCTGACCAAGACCCTGGTCCGGGAGCGCGTCATCAAGGAGAAGAAGCGCATCGACGGCCGTGGCGTGACGGACATCCGTACGCTCGCCGCCGAGGTCGAGGCCATCCCGCGGGTCCACGGTTCGGCCCTGTTCGAGCGTGGCGAGACCCAGATCCTGGGCGTCACCACCCTCAACATGCTGCGCATGGAGCAGCAGCTGGACACCCTCTCGCCGGTGACCCGCAAGCGCTACATGCACAACTACAACTTCCCGCCGTACTCCACCGGTGAGACCGGCCGCGTCGGCTCCCCGAAGCGCCGCGAGATCGGCCACGGCGCCCTCGCCGAGCGCGCCCTGGTCCCGGTCCTGCCCGCGCGCGAGGACTTCCCCTACGCGATCCGCCAGGTCTCCGAGGCCCTCGGTTCCAACGGCTCGACGTCCATGGGCTCGGTCTGCGCCTCCACCATGTCGCTGCTGAACGCCGGTGTGCCGCTGAAGGCCCCGGTCGCCGGTATCGCCATGGGCCTGATCTCCCAGGAGATCGAGGGCGAGACGCACTATGTGACGCTGACCGACATCCTCGGCGCCGAGGACGCCTTCGGCGACATGGACTTCAAGGTCGCGGGCACCAAGGAGTTCGTGACCGCCCTCCAGCTCGACACCAAGCTGGACGGCATCCCGGCCTCCGTCCTGGCCGCGGCCCTCAAGCAGGCCCGTGACGCCCGGCTCCACATCCTCGACGTGATGATGGAGGCCATCGACCGGCCCGACGAGATGTCCCCGCACGCCCCGCGGATCATCACCGTCAAGATCCCGGTCGACAAGATCGGCGAGGTCATCGGCCCCAAGGGCAAGATGATCAACCAGATCCAGGAGGACACCGGCGCCGAGATCACGATCGAGGACGACGGCACGATCTACATCGGTGCCGCCGACGGCCCCTCCGCCGAGGCCGCCCGCGCCACGATCAACGGCATCGCCAACCCGACCATGCCGGAGGTCGGCGAGCGCTACCTGGGCACGGTCGTGAAGACGACCACGTTCGGCGCGTTCGTCTCGCTGCTCCCGGGCAAGGACGGTCTGCTGCACATCTCGCAGATCCGCAAGCTGGCCGGTGGCAAGCGCGTGGAGAACGTCGAGGACGTCCTCGGCATCGGCCAGAAGGTCCAGGTCGAGATCGCCGAGATCGACTCCCGCGGCAAGCTCTCCCTCGTCCCCGTGATCGAGGGTGAAGACGAAGGCGACGTCGACGAGGCGAAGGACGACACCGACAAGTGACGTCCCGTGGCTTCAAGGCGACGGCCCGCACCTCAACCGAGGCGCGGGCCGTCGCCCGTACCCAAACCCTGATCAAAGGCACCAACGGCATCGGCACGGTCCGCAAGACCACCCTCCCGGGAGGCCTGCGCGTCGTCACCGAGACCCTGCCCTCCGTGCGCTCCGCCACCTTCGGTATCTGGGCGCACGTCGGGTCGCGCGACGAGACGCCCGCCCTGAACGGTGCCACGCACTACCTGGAACACCTGCTCTTCAAGGGCACCCAGCGCAGGAACGCCCTCGACATCTCGTCCGCGATCGACGCGGTCGGCGGCGAGATGAACGCGTTCACGGCGAAGGAGTACACGTGCTACTACGCACGCGTGCTCGACACCGACCTGCCCCTCGCCATAGACGTCGTCTGCGACATGCTCACGGGCTCGCTGATCCTCGAGGAGGACGTCAACGTCGAGCGCGGCGCGATCCTCGAGGAGATCGCGATGACAGAGGACGATCCGGGCGACTGTGTGCACGACCTGTTCGCGCACACCATGTTCGGCGACAACGCGCTCGGCCGCCCGGTCCTCGGCACCGTCGACACCGTCAACGCCCTGACCGCCGACCGCATCCGCCGCTTCTACAAGAAGCACTACGACCCCACCCACCTGGTGGTCGCGTGCGCCGGCAACATCGATCACAACAAGGTCGTACGTCAGGTGCGTGCCGCCTTCGAGAAGGCGGGCGCCCTCACGCGGACCGACGCCGCCCCCATCGCCCCGCGCGACGGCCGGCGCGCCATCCGTACGACCGGCCGCGTCGAGCTGCTGGGACGCAAGACCGAGCAGGCGCACGTCGTCCTCGGCATGCCCGGCCTGGCCCGTACCGACGACCGCCGCTGGGCGCTCGGCGTGCTGAACACCGCCCTGGGCGGCGGCATGTCCTCCCGCCTGTTCCAGGAGGTCCGGGAGAAGCGGGGCCTCGCCTACAGCGTCTACTCGTACACCTCGGGCTTCGCCGACTGCGGCCTGTTCGGCGTGTACGCCGGCTGCCGGCCGAGCCAGGTGCACGACGTGCTGAAGATCTGCCGCGACGAGCTGGACCACGTGGCCGAGCACGGTCTGTCCGACGACGAGATCGCCCGCGCCATCGGCCAGCTGAGGGGCTCCACGGTCCTCGGACTCGAGGACACGGGCGCGCTGATGAACCGCATCGGCAAGAGCGAGCTCTGCTGGGGCGACCAGATGTCCGTCGACGACATGCTGGCCCGGATAGCCTCTGTCACCCCGGACGACGTCCGGTCGGTGGCCCAGGACATCCTGGGGCAGCGGCCCTCCCTGTCGGTCATCGGCCCGCTCAAGGACAAGCAGGCATCCCGTCTGAGCGATGCCGTCGCCTGAACCCCTCCGTAGCCGTCGCCTGAACCCCTCCGTAAGGAAGCAAAAGAGATGAGCAAGCTGCGCGTGGCGGTCCTCGGCGCCAAGGGCCGGATCGGCTCGGAGGCGGTCCGGGCCGTCGAGGCCGCCGAGGACATGGAGTTGGTCGCCGCCCTCGGCAGTGGCGACAAGCTGGAGACCCTCGTGGACACCGGCGCCCAGGTGGCGGTAGAGCTGACCACCCCCGCGTCGGTGATGGGCAACCTCGACTTCTGCGTCGGGCACGGCATCCACGCCGTGGTCGGTACGACGGGCTGGACCGAGGAGCGCCTCGCGCAGCTGAGGGACTGGCTGGCGCCGTCCCCGGAGACGGGCGTCCTCATCGCGCCGAACTTCTCCATCGGCGCCGTGCTGACCATGAAGTTCGCCGAGGTGGCCGCCCCGTACTTCGAGTCCGTCGAGGTCATCGAGCTGCACCACCCGAACAAGGTGGACGCCCCGAGCGGCACCGCCACGCGCACCGCACAGCTCATCGCCGCCGCCCGCGAGAAGGCGGGCAGCGCTCCGCAGCCCGACGCCACGGCGACGGCCCTGGACGGCGCCCGCGGGGCGAACGTCGGCGGCGTCCCGGTGCACGCGGTGCGCCTGCGCGGCCTGCTCGCTCACCAGGAGGTGCTGCTCGGGGGCGAGGGCGAGACTCTCACCATCCGCCACGACTCGCTGCACCACAGCAGCTTCATGCCGGGCATCCTGCTCGGCGTCCGCCGCGTCGTGACCACCCCGGGCCTGACCTTCGGCCTCGAGCACTTCCTCGACCTGAAGTAGCCGTCGATGCGCGACAAGATCACCTACACCGTCACGGCCGCCGTCCTGGTCGTCTACTTCGTC
The DNA here is from genome assembly GCF_053598275.1 of Streptomyces sp. NPDC001156. NCBI lineage: Bacteria > Bacillati > Actinomycetota > Actinomycetes > Kitasatosporales > Streptomycetaceae > Streptomyces > Streptomyces sp. NPDC001156. The sequence continues at coordinate 31,005 of NZ_JBSFJX010000086.1, forward strand.
CTGGTCGGCAGCCGCGGTGTGCTCCTGATCCAGAACGGCACCTTCGTCACCGTGACCTTCGGTGTCGCGGTGCTGGTCCTGCCGGCCATCGGCGTCTGGTTCCTGTGGAAGAACACCCAGTTCGTACGTAAGGCCAACCGGCTTGCCGCAGAGCTGGACGCCGAGGGCGGGCTGCCCGTCGACGAGCTGAGGCGCACCCCCAGCGGCCGGATCGACCGCGACTCCGCCGACGAGGTCTTCGCCCGGCGCAAGGCGGAGACAGAGGCGGCCCCGGACGACTGGCGCAGCTGGTTCCGGCTGGCGATCGCCTACCACGACGCCCGTGACACGCCTCGCGCCCGCAAGGCGATGCAGCGGGCGATCGCCCTGCGCGAGGGCAGGACGGTCCAGGCCTGATCGGTGCGGCGCCCCGGCGGGCCCGTGCCGGCAGGGGGTGCCGTGCGTGCGAGTCGACGGAGGCCGTGCGCAGATCGCGGGCCGGGCGACAAGACGCCCGAGCCGTCGTGCACGACGAAGGGCCGGCCCGCACGCTGCGGGCCGGCCCTTCGTCGTCGTATCGCCTCAGCCCCGGTGGTACTCCGCGGCCCACGCCTCGACCGTGTCCGCCGCCCGGTCGAAGGCCTGCGGACGCGCCAGGAAGTCGGCGCCGTGCGTGGTGAGCAGCGGCGGCATGTCCTCAGGCGCACGGCCCCTGCGTACGAGGACGAGAGCCTGCCCCTGAACGGTGCGCGGCAGCCCGAGCCACCGCACCGGCTGCTGCACCGTCCGAACCGCGACGACCCGCTCCCAGTGCACCGTGCTCGTTGCGAAGAAGCCCACCCGGCGCAGTCCGCGTGCGTTCACCCAGACACCCATCCGCAGCAGGCGCAGGGCGGCGGCTATGACGACTATGCCGATGCCGAGCACCGTGCCGGCGCCGGAGGGCGTGCCGGTGAGCCCGATGATGACGGCCGCGAAGAGCACGTACGAGGCGAGCAGCAGCAGCAGTGCGGCCGCGCCGACCCGCCAGGGGCCGGGACGGTAGGGGCGCCGCCAGCGGTCGCGGTTGTCGTACGGCAGCGGGAGGTCGTCAGAGGCCTGTTCGGAAGCACGGTCGGCCGTCAGGAAGGGCAGGGGCACGGCTGATCCTCACTCGGTCCATAGGGCTGTGCCCGGTGAGGCTATCTAGACGTGCCCACGCCCACCACCCTTGGGGGTCCAAGTGCGGTGCCTGTGGGCCGCGCGGGCGACCGGAGGCGTCACCGTCCGGTGGAGGCCTCGGAGTGCTGTGTCGCGGCGGGCGACGGCTGCGACATGGCCGGCATTCCTATGACCAGGGCACCGACGAGCCCGGCGACGACGGTGAGCCCGAGGAGCCAGCGGCCGGCCAGCTGACCGGCCGAGGCACGCTCGCGGGGCGGGGGAGCGACATTGCTCCGGAACGAGTCGGCTTCGGCGAGGAAGGCGAACGGTACGGGCTCGCGCCGACGGGACATGGGGAGCGCTTCTCCTCTGGGCTGGCAGGACCGGGGGTCCGGGATGTGAAGACGGGGTGACGCGAACGGATCGTCGTCACCAACACAGACGCGCGAACGGCGAGAAAGGTGCCCTCTTTCGCCAAATTCGCAGAAGTTCGGCGGCGAATGTCGCAGACCGGTACCGAACGCCCCGTTGTCAGTGCCGGGCCGTAGAGTGGGCGCCGCCCGAGCTTGTGATGGGAAGGACTCTCCACACCGTGACCGACACCCCCGCCGACGACCTCAAGCCCAGCTTCCGCAGCGACGTCACCGTCGAGCTGGTCAAGCACAGCGCGGCCGACTCCGACGTGCTGTGGGCCGCCCGCGTCTCCACCGCCGGTGAGCAGTCCCTGGACGAGCTGAAGAAGGACCCGGAGCGCTCCAAGGGCCTGATCAACTACCTGATGCGGGACCGGCACGGCAGCCCCTTCGAGCACAACTCGATGACCTTCTTCATCAGCGCCCCGATCTTCGTCTTCCGCGAGTTCATGCGGCACCGGGTGGGCTGGTCGTACAACGAGGAGAGCGGGCGCTACCGCGAGCTCCAGCCGGTCTTCTACGTTCCCGCCGAGTCCCGAAAGCTGGTGCAGGAGGGCCGCCCGGGCAAGTACCGGTTCATCGAGGGCACCCAGGCCCAGCAGGAACTGGTCGGACGGGTCATGGAGGACTCGTACGTGCAGGCGTACGAGGCGTATCAGGAGATGCTCGCCGCCGGAGTCGCCCGCGAGGTCGCCCGCTCGGTCCTGCCGGTCGGGCTTTTCTCGTCGATGTACGCGACCTGCAACGCCCGCTCGCTGATGCACTTCCTCGGCCTGCGTACCCAGCACGAGCTGGCCAAGGTGCCTTCTTTCCCGCAGCGGGAGATCGAGATGGTGGGCGAGAAGATGGAGGCGGACTGGTCCAGGCTCATGCCGCTCACCCACGCCGCGTTCAACGACAACGGGCGCGTGGCCCCGTAACGCGCTCCTCATTCCCCCGTCGGGCACAGATGTGCGGTCAGCCGAGCGAAGTGTCCGTATTGCGGCATTTCGAGTAGTTCATCTAGCCTGATCAAACGGACCCGGCACTGCTTGAACCCCCGAGCAGGCAGTGCCGGGCTCCGCATATATCAGGACTTTTTCGGACCACCCAAGGGCAGACCCCGCGCGGGGCAGCGAGTAGCGTGTACCCATGGCTCCGACCTCCACTCCGCAGATCCCCTTCGGGCGGATCCTCACCGCCATGGTCACGCCCTTCACGGCGGACGGCGCACTCGACCTCGACGGCGCACAGCGGCTCGCCACCCACCTGGTGGATGCAGGCAACGACGGCCTGATCATCAACGGCACCACGGGTGAGTCGCCCACCACGAGTGACGCGGAGAAATCGGATCTCGTACGAGCCGTCCTGGAGGCCGTCGGCGACCGCGCCCATGTCGTCGCCGGCGTCGGAACCAACGACACCCACCACAGCATCGAGCTGGCGCGTGCGGCGCAGCAGGCCGGCGCGCACGGTCTGCTGACCGTCACGCCGTACTACAACAAGCCCCCGCAGGAGGGCCTGTACCGGCACTTCACGGCCATCGCCGACGCCACCGACCTCCCGGTCATGCTCTATGACATCCCCGGCCGCAGCGGCGTCCCGATCAACACCGAGACCCTCGTCCGGCTGGCCGAGCACCCGCGGATCGTCGCCAACAAGGACGCCAAGGGCGACCTCGGCCGCGCCAGCTGGGCCATCGCCCAGTCCGGCCTCGCCTGGTACTCCGGCGACGACATGCTCAACCTGCCCCTGCTCTGCGTGGGTGCCGTCGGTTTCGTCTCGGTGGTCGGCCACATCGTCACGCCCGAGCTGCGGGCCATGGTCGAGGCCTACGTGAGCGGCGACGTCCAGAAGGCGCTGGAGATCCACCAGAAGCTGCTGCCGGTCTTCACCGGCATGTTCCGCACCCAGGGCGTCATGACCACCAAGGCCGCGCTCGCCCTCCAGGGCCTGCCCGCCGGACCGCTGCGCCCGCCCATGGTCGAGCTCTCACCCGAGGAGACCGCTCAGCTCAAGATCGATCTTGCTGCTGGCGGGGTACAGCTCTGACAAAGACTTCACAACTGAATAGGCAGGACGAAGGTGCCTGCACCCCACATTGACAACCGCTTTTGCACGAACGTCATGCGCGCCGCGTGCCCCACAGGTACGTGGCGTGCATGGTGAGGAGAGTCTTTTGAGTCATCCGCACCCTGAACTCGGCTCGCCCCCGCCACTCCCCGAAGGCGGCCTGCGGGTCACCCCGCTCGGCGGTCTCGGCGAGATCGGCCGGAACATGACGGTCTTCGAGTACGGCGGCCGCCTGCTGATCGTCGACTGCGGAGTGCTCTTCCCCGAGGAGGAGCAGCCCGGAATCGACCTGATCCTGCCGGACTTCTCGTCCATCCGAGACCGTCTCGACGATGTCGAGGGCATCGTTCTGACCCATGGTCACGAGGACCACATCGGCGGCGTCCCGTTCCTGCTACGCGAGAAGCCCGACATCCCGCTCATCGGCTCCAAGCTGACGCTCGCCCTCATCGAGGCGAAGCTTCAGGAGCACCGCATCCGTCCGTACACCCTCGAGGTCGCCGAGGGCCGGCGTGAGCGCATCGGCCCCTTCGACTGCGAGTTCGTCGCGGTCAGCCACTCCATCCCGGATGCCCTGGCAGTCGCCATCCGCACTCCCGCCGGCATGGTGGTCCACACGGGCGACTTCAAGATGGACCAGCTGCCGCTGGACAACCGGCTGACCGACCTGCACGCGTTCGCCCGGCTGAGCGAAGAAGGCATCGACCTGCTGCTCGCCGACTCCACCAACGCCGAGGTGCCGGGGTTCACGCCGCACGAGCGCGACATCTCCAATGTGCTGCGCCAGGTCTTCGCCGGTGCCCGCAAGCGGATCATCGTGGCGAGCTTCGCCAGTCACGTCCACCGCATCCAGCAGATTCTCGACGCGGCGCAGGAGTACGGCCGCCGGGTCGCCTTTGTCGGCCGCTCCATGGTCCGCAACATGGGCATCGCCCGGGACCTGGGCTATCTGAAGGTGCCGCCGGGCCTGGTGGTGGACGTCAAGACGCTGGACGACCTGCCGGACCACGAGATCGTGCTGATCTGCACGGGCTCCCAGGGCGAGCCGATGGCGGCGCTGTCGCGCATGGCGAACCGGGACCACCAGATCCGCATCGTCGACGGCGACACGGTGATCCTGGCGTCCTCGCTGATCCCGGGCAACGAGAACGCGGTGTACCGCGTGATCAACGGCCTGACCCGCTGGGGCGCGAACGTCGTGCACAAGGGCAACGCCAAGGTGCACGTCTCCGGCCACGCGTCCGCGGGCGAGTTGCTGTACTTCTACAACATCTGCCGTCCGAAGAACCTGATGCCGGTCCACGGCGAGTGGCGCCATCTGCGGGCGAACGCCGAACTGGGCGCGCTCACGGGTGTCCCGCACGACCGGATCGTCATCGCCGAGGACGGCGTCGCCGTCGACCTCGTCGAGGGCAAGGCGAAGATCTCCGGCAAGGTCCAGGCGGGATACGTGTACGTCGACGGCCTCTCGGTCGGTGACGTCGGCGAGCCGGCGCTCAAGGACCGGAAGATCCTTGGCGACGAGGGCATCATCTCCGTCTTCGTGGTGATGGACTCGTCGACGGGCAAGATCACAGGCGGTCCCTACATCCAGGCACGCGGCTCGGGCATCGAGGACTCCGCGTTCGACGCGGTGCTCCCGAAGATCACGGAGGCGCTGGAGCGGTCGGCTCAGGACGGGATCGTCGAACCCCACCAGCTGCAGCAGCTGGTGCGGCGGACCCTGGGCAAGTGGGTCTCGGACTCCTATCGGCGCAGGCCGATGATCCTGCCTGTGGTCGTTGAGGTCTGACAGACCGTCAGTTCCTCGCACGGGTGAACCCGGAGCGAGGCGCCCCGATTTGCATCGGGGCGCCTCGCTCCAGTACGTTTACGGCTCCGCCAACGGGGGAACCCGGCGCAACCGAGCGCCTGGGACCGTCCCCAGGGGGCGGAAATCCTGACTCAGAATCTCTGATAAAGTCGGGATCGCCGGAAAGGGAAACGCGAAAGCGAAAACCTGGAAAGCAACCGAGGAAATCGGATCGAGAAAAAGATCTGATAGAGTCGGAAACACCGAAGGG
>NZ_JBSFJX010000087.1:0-36062 GCF_053598275.1 Streptomyces sp. NPDC001156
GCTGCACGCCAAGGCCGACCAGTACATTCGGCTCATCGGCCGCAGCGAACACCATGCACTCGCTCCGCGACTGGACGTGCTGCGAGATGAGATCCAGCACGTGTCCCACCGTAGGTCGAACCTCAACGACGCGCTTGCATGGGCTGCCGCCAGGTGGGCCGTCGACCAAGCGATTGCGGCCGGGGCCACGGTGGTCTATCTCGAAGACCTGCGGTCGATGGAAGCCGGCGGCATGGGCCGCACCCTGAACACGCGCCTGTCCCAGCAGGTGCGCGGCCAGATCGCCGGCCGCATGCGGCACCTCGCAGCCGAGGCCGGTATTGCCGTGGTCACGGTTCCGGCCCGGAACACCTCCAAACTGTGCCCGCATTGCCTGACCCCGCTGCGGCACCGCAAAGCCCCCGACCGGCCCACCACCGCGGGCTGGAAATGGGCCATCTGCCCCAACCAGTCCTGTGGCTGGCAGGGCGACCGCGACCACGGGGCGTGGCGCCGTATCGCAGCCCGCGGCCTGGCCCATCAGACCAAGACCGTCATCGACCGCACCAGCGGCCTCATGATGATCCGCTCGGTCGTCGACAAGCTGGAGTCGAAGGCAGTCCTCACCACGACATCGAAGACCAGCCGGCAGGACCGGACCAAGACCGGCCCCACCCGGCCACGTTCCACACGCCCCGCGCCCAGGCGACGCAGGGCACCCTCCCCAGCAGGCTGCCCGTGCGGCCCTGCTGGCCAGCGTCCGGAGGGACACGCACCCACGGGCCGGACCCAACTGCCCCGCGCAGCCGACCGGCACCAGGACGTGAACACGATCAGTACACCCACCACCGGCCACCGGCCACGAGGAGCAGCAATGGGCGCGGGATTCCACTTCCACGCCCATGCCTCCCCACCACGGTGGGAAACGATCCCGGAAACTCAATCCAACTCAGGATCGCTTAGCTGATTAGAGACGCTGCCCGCAATCCGACTGCCTGTCGGGTCGCCACCAGGACGGGAATCCCTCAGCTCAGGAGCCCTTACGTGCGTAGCAAGCGACTCACCGGAAGAAGCCGGACCTCCGCCACGGCCGCAGCGGCCGTACTGCTGACGATCGGCGCCACGATCACCGCGACGACACCGTCCGCCATCGCCGCGCCCGCGGCCGTGGCCCACGACGACTTCAATGGCGACGGCTACCCCGACCTCGTCGTCTCCGCCCCCGGGGGCACCGTCAGCGCCAAGAAGGGCGCCGGGTACGTCGCCGTCCTGTACGGCTCGGCGGGTGGCATCTCCGCCTCGCGGCGGGCGACGTTCAGCCTGAGCACCCCCGGCATACAAGGTCTCGCCCAGGCCGACGACAACTTCGGCAAGTCGACCGCGTCCGGTGACCTGGACGGCGACGGCTATGCCGATCTCGTCGTCGGAATCCCCGGCAAGGACATCGGCGCGGCCACGAACGCGGGCGCTGCGACCGTGCTGTTCGGCTCCAGGACCGGGCTGCACGGTGCGGACAGCCTCTGGCTCCAGGACGACGGCCCGACGGCGCAGGGCCGTTTCGCCATGGGCCTGGCCACCGGCCGCTTCACCGGCTCCGGCACCCAACTCGCCGTCATGTCCGGCGGCGATGTGTGGACGTACCACAGCGAAGTCGCGGCAGGCGTCAGGCATCTGGCCCCGGCGGACCGCTCCTCCTGGTCGTGGGAAGAGGACTACAGGCCCGCAGGCCTGACTTCGGGCGACTACAACAAGGACGGTGCCGACGACCTGGTCGTGCTCGGCACCCAGATCATCGAAGAGAGCCTCTACCCCGTCGAGTCGCACGGTGCGGCCCGGTATCTGCGCGGCGGCCCCGACGGACTGGCGTGGGGCGGCTACGTGACCGGCGGCGCGACAGGTGCGTCCGGCGACATCAACAAGGACGGCTACACCGACCTCGTCCTGGGGTCGCCCGCCGACCGCGACGAGCTGAACGGCGTCCTGCTCGACGGCGGCGCGGTCCGCGTCCACCTCGGTGGACCCGACGGCCCTGTCAACACAGGACCCAACTTCCAGGTCTGGACGCAGGATTCACCCGGTGTCCCCGGCACCGAGCAGCGCGGCGACCGCTTCGGCGGCGCCGTCGGCGTCGGTGACATCGACGGCGACGGCTACGCCGATGCCACGATCGGCGCACCCGGCAACGATGTCGGCGGCGCCACCGACGCGGGCACCGTCTGGGTCATGCGCGGCTCGGCCACCGGCCTGACCACCACTGGAAGCAAGACCATCAGCCAGGACATCTCGTCCGTCCCCGGCACCGCCGAGAAGGCCGACCAGTTCGGCAGCGCCCTCCGCCTCATCGACCCCGATCGCAACGGAAAGGCCGGCCTGGTCGCCGGCGCCCCCGGTGAGGACACGAACGACGGCGGCGCCTGGGTCCTCTCCGGGACCAGCGGCGGCCTGGCCACCAGCGGCTCGTGGTGGTTCAACGGCGCAACCCTCGGTGCCCCGTCCTCGGACGCCCGCGTCGGCGAGACCTTCGCCCCGTAGCCGTCGCGCCGCGGTTTCACGGCTCCTCCGGTCTTCGCGGCATCTCGCCATCAGGCGGGACTCGAGGGCCGCGGATCGGGACCGCCGCGGTCCATGGTCCTGAGCCCGCACACGGCGACGAGCCGGTGGGGCCAGGAGACCTTGTGCACGCAGGACGGCCCGTGCCCGAGAGAACCGGGCACGGGTCGTCGATGTGCGGGTGCGGTGCCGGGGCTCACGCCTCGGCGAAGTCACCCGAGAGCGCCGAGGCGAGACGCAGATGCGGCTCGGCCTCGCTGTCGCGGCCCTGGCGCTGGAGGGTGCGCCCCAGCAGCAGCCTGGCGTAGTGCTCCACCGGGTCGCGCTCCACGATGACGTTCAACTCGGCCTCGGCGCGGCGCAGTTGGGCCGAGTGGTAGTAGGCACGTGCCAGCAACAGCCGCGGCCCCGTCTGCTCCGGAACCTCGTCGACCAGTCCCTCCAGGACCCGCGCCGCCGCGTAGTAGTCCTTGGCGTCGAAGAACATCCGCGCGCGTTCCCAGCGCTCGGCGGGCGCTCCGTGGTCGTAGTACGTCGTCTCCACTCAAGACCTCCTTACGGCGTCGACAACGGACCCTGGTCGTTGAATATTCCACGACCTGAGCGAGTGGCCGAACTGGCGGTTATGCGACGGCCAGCTCGGCGTTCGCGCGCTCGAGGATCAGGGTCAGCACGCGGCCGCCGGCCTCCAGGTCCTCCCGGGGGATGTCCGCGTAGAGCCGGGAGGCGATCTGCCCGCCGGCGGACTGGATGCTCTCGAGCAGCTCCCGGCCGCTGGCCGTGAGCGACACCTGGTCGCCGGCGGATGCGTTCAGCGCCCGGCCGGCGACGAGTTCCTCGATGTCGGACCGGACCGACTGCTCGTCCACGATCTTGAGGGAGTCGACCACCAGGGCGACGAGGGAGGTGCGCTCCAGCCGCCCGCCGCTGTTGGCGAGTGTCCGCAGCACCGACGACTGGGTGAACGTGGTGCCGGTGCGGGCGAGGACACGCTCCAGCAGTGCGCGGGCGGCGTAGTGCGTGAGACCTATGAGCTGGCTGTTGACGACGGGAGTGGGGTTGGTCATGACTGCTCCTGTTCGCTGTCGTTGCCTTCGGTGTGCTGCGGACCGGGGCCGTCGGCGGCGCCCCCGGCGGCCGACGGGTCGAGCGGTGCGTCGAGCAGGATCCGTAGCGCCTGTACGAAGTCCTCGGTGCGGGCGCTGTGGCGGCCGCCCATGGGCTGGAGGAACTGTTCGTGCAGCCGCTGGACCACCTTGATCACCTGACGGGCGACATCCCGACCGTGTGCGGTGAGCGAGAGCCGCACGGCCCGGGGGTCCGCCGGGTCCCGGACGCGGTCGACGAGACCGGCGGCTTCCAGGGTGCGGGCCAGTTTGGAGACGTACAGCGCTTCGAGGCCGGTGTGATCGGCGAGCTGCCGCTGGCTGGGACGCCGCCCGGCGCGGTGCATGCCGAACAGCGTCGCGACCAGCGCGTACTGAGCATGTGTCAGGCCCAGGGGTGCCACGGCCCGGTCGACGGCCACGCGCCACTTCGTCGAGAGCCGCCAGACGAGGAATCCGGGCGTCGCGCCCTGAGGAGTCGCACTCATGACCGATACTGTACATGGATACTATCGCCATGGCTACTGTCGCATGGGATGCACATCCGATCCGGGGTCTCCGCGCCGTCAACCTGGTGCCACGTTCGATTCAAGAGCGCCCTCAAGGGCGCGTGGATGGCCTGACGCGGGCCTGCGCGCGGGGCTAGGTTGTGCGGCATGAGCAATGTCGATCGCGAAGCGGTGCCCGCCGTGTGCGGTGGCCGCGGGTTCGTGGTGGCGGAGCCGGTGCGTGAGCTTCTCAGCCCGCGCCGGGTCCGGCTCGGCGAGTCCACGGAGGTCCGCCGCCTGCTGCCCAACCTGGGCCGGCGCATGGTGGGTGCGTGGTGCTTCGTCGATCACTACGGCCCGGACGACATCGCCGACGAGCCCGGGATGCAGGTCCCGCCCCATCCGCACATGGGGCTGCAGACGGTGAGCTGGCTGCATGAGGGCGAGGTGCTGCACCGCGACTCGACGGGCAGTCTGCAGACCATCCGGCCGCGCCAGTTGGGACTGATGACGTCCGGCCGGGCGATCAGCCACTCCGAGGAGAGCCCGAAGCCGCACGCGCGCTTTCTGCACGGTGCGCAGCTGTGGGTCGCCCTTCCGGACAGCCACCGGCACACCGAGCCGCGCTTCGAGTACCACCCTGACCTGCCCGAGGTGACCGCACCCGGCCTCGACGCCACGCTGATCCTGGGCGAGCTGGCCGGGGTGGCGTCGCCCGGTACGACGTACACGCCCGTCGTGGGCGCCGACCTGACCCTGACGCGCGGAGCCGACGTACGCCTCCCGCTGGAGGCGGACTTCGAGTACGCGGTCCTGTCGATGTCCGGCGAGGCCCATGTCGACGGCGTCCCGGTGCTGCCCGGGTCGATGCTCTACCTGGGTTGCGGCCGCGTCGAACTCCCCCTGCGCGCGGAGTCGGACGCGAGCCTGATGCTCCTGGGCGGCGAGCCGTTCGAGGAAGAGCTGATCATGTGGTGGAACTTCATCGGCCGGACGCAGGAGGACATCGCGCAGGCGCGGACCGACTGGACGACGGGTTCGCGGTTCGGCGAGGTGAAGGGGTACGACGGTGACCCGCTGCCCGCGCCGGACCTGCCGCCCGTGCCGCTGAAGCCGCGGGGCAGGACGCGCTGACCGGGCGACCGGCTGGGTGATGGCTCTCCGCAGGGTCAGGGGAGCGTGCCGTACCCGAGGGTGTCGACGCTTGCCCAGGCCGCCCGGGCTCATGTGGGGCATATCTCGTCACAGTGACATATCCGCATGTCAGTGCATCGGAATTACCCCTTCCGGGTGCTCCTGGCAGGCCCTCGAAGGGCGGGCGGAACAGTCCGTGTCCATCCTCGTATTAAAATTGTCCGCTTGTTTGGAGCTGGACCGGAAGATCCCCAGGCATCCCTGCGGCCCACCAGCGCCCCGGAGCAATCCGGGTACGACCGTGAGGACCCGATGGCAGCCCTCCAGCAAGGCCCCGCACGTGCGCTGTCCGACCAGGAGATGCACGCAGAGTTCGGCGACCGCGCGCGCTTCGGCGCCGCCCCCGCCGCCTCGCCGCGGACGCTCGTGGACATCCTCGACGCTTCGGTACGGGCGCACCCCGACGAGCCGGCCCTCGACGACGGCCACCGCTGCCTGACCTACCGCGATCTGGCCCTCGAGGTCGAGGCCCTGCGGCGGCGCCTGGCCGGCGCCGGCGTCGGCCTCGGCGACCGGGTCGGCGTGCGGGTCCCGTCCGGTACCAACGACCTGTACGTGGCGATCCTGGCCGTGCTCGCGGCGGGCGCCGCCTACGTTCCGGTGGACGCCGAGGATCCGGACGAGCGGGCCGAGCTGGTGTTCGGGGAGGCACAGGTGCGCGCGGTCGTCGGCGCCGGGCACCAGATCACGGTCCACAGCGCGTCCGACGTCGCCGCCGCCCGCCCGGGCGCCGAGCACGACGCCTGGATCATCTTCACCTCCGGCTCCACCGGCAAGCCCAAGGGCGTCGCCGTCACCCACCGCAGCGCCGCAGCATTCGTGGACGCCGAGGCGGACCTGTTCCTGACGGAGGAGCCGATCGGGCCCGGTGACCGGGTCATGGCGGGCCTGTCCGTGGCCTTCGACGCCTCCTGCGAGGAGATGTGGCTGGCCTGGCGATACGGGGCCTGCCTGGTGCCCGTGCCGCGCTCGCGGGTCAGGAGCGGGGCCGACCTCGGTCCGTGGCTCGTCGAGCAGGAGATCACCGTCGTCTCGACCGTCCCGACCCTGGCCGCGCTCTGGGAACCCGAGACCCTGAACGACGTCCGCCTGCTGATCTTCGGCGGCGAGGCCTGCCCGCCCGAACTGGCGCAGCGGCTGGTCACCGAGGGACGCGAGGTCTGGAACACCTACGGGCCCACCGAGGCGACCGTGGTGGCCTGCGCCTCACTGCTCACCGGCGAGGAGCCGATCCGGATCGGACTGCCGCTGAACGGCTGGGAACTGGCCGTCGTGGACGACGCCGAGCAGCCGGTGGCGATGGGCGAGAGCGGTCAGCTGGTGATCGGCGGCGTCGGGCTCGCCCGGTACCTCGACGCCGAGAAGGACGCGGAGAAGTACGCGCCTCTCGAGTCCCTCGGCTGGGAGCGCGCCTATCGCAGCGGGGACCTCGTGCTGGCCGAGCCCGAGGGGCTGATCTTCCTCGGGCGCGCCGACGAGCAGATCAAGCTCGGCGGGCGGCGGATCGAACTCGGCGAGGTGGACGCCGCGCTGCAGGCCCTGCCCGGGGTGGCCGGCGCCGCAGCCGCCGTACGGACCGCGCGCAGCGGCAACCAGCTCCTCGTCGGATACGTCGTCACCCAGGAGGGGTGGGACCACTCGGCCGCGGTCGAGAAGTTGCGCGCCGAACTGCCCGCGGCCCTGGTCCCGCTGCTCGCGCCCGTCGGCGAACTGCCGACCCGCACGTCCGGCAAGGTCGACCGGAACGCGCTGCCCTGGCCGCTGGAGGACCAGGAGGGTCCCGTCGCCCAGCTGTACGGCACCGAGGCGTGGCTGGCCGAGCAGTGGACCGAGGTCCTCGGCATCCCGGTGGCCGACGCGTCCGACGACTTCTTCGCGATCGGCGGCGGCAGCCTCGCCGCCGCACAGCTCACCACCCGGCTGCGCACCCGCTACCCGACCGCGGCCGTCCTCGACATCTACCAGCACCCGACGCTGCGCAAGCTCGCCCGCCATCTGGAGGAGTCGGCGCAGGACGACGCCGCGGAGCGTGTGATCGCCCCGGTGCCCCTGCGCGCCAGGATCCTGCAAATCCTCCTGCTGGTCCCCCTGTTCACGGTCCTCGGGCTGCGCTGGACCGTGGCCCTGGCCGCACTCGGGAACGTGCTTCACTGGTTCGGTCCGTATCCGTGGGCGCCGGTGACCTCGTGGTGGGCCGTGGCCGCCGGGGCGGTGCTGTTCCACAGCGCGCCGGGGCGGCTCGCCATCGGCGCGGGCGGGGCCCGGCTGCTCCTGCGGGGCGTCAAGCCCGGCCGCTACCCGCGCGGTGGGGGCGTACATCTGCGGCTGTGGGCGGCGGAACGGCTCGCCGACTTCAGTGGGGCGACCTCGCTGACGGGCTCGTGGCTGGAGCGCTACGCGCGGGCGCTCGGCGCCAAGGTCGGCCCTGACGTGGACCTGCACTCGCTGCCGCCGGTGACCGGCATGCTCAAACTGGGCCGGGGAGCAGCCGTCGAGTCCGAGGTGGATCTGGCGGGCTACTGGCTGGACGGCGACCGGCTGGAGATCGGCTCGGTCAAGGTGGGCGCGCACGCCGTGGTCGGCACGCGCAGCATGCTCTTCCCGGGCGCACGGGTCGGCAAGCGGGCCGAGGTGGCGCCCGGCTCGGCCGTCACGGGCCAGATCCCGACCGGTCAGCGCTGGGCGGGCGCACCCGCCGTCAAACTCGGCAAGGCCAAACGCAACTGGCCCAAGGAGCGGCCCGGGCGCAGTGTCTGGTGGCGGGCGATGTACGGCGTCAGCGGCTCCGCGCTGACCGCCCTCCCGGTTCCGGCGGGGGCGGCCGCGCTCCTCGTGGCACACCCGTTCGTGGACCCGGCCGCCGGACTCGGCGCGGCCCTGCGGGGGGCCGCCGTGGCGCTCGTCCCGGCGACACTCGCCTACGGGCTGACGTACGCGCTGCTGATCGTGATCGCCGTACGGCTGACGAGCCTCGGGCTGCGTGAGGGAACGTACCCCGCGTACGGCCGGACCGGCTGGCAGGCCTGGACCGTCACCCAGCTGATGGACCGTTCGCGAGAGACCCTGTTCCCGCTGTACGCCGGTCTGATCACGCCCGTGTGGCTGCGGCTGCTCGGTATGCGCATCGGCCGGGGCGCCGAGGTGTCCACCGTGCTGGCGCTGCCGAGTCTGACCACTGTCGGCGACGGGGCGTTCCTGGCGGACGACACGCTGACCGCCCCGTACGAGCTCGGCGGCGGCTGGGTGCGGATCGGGCGCGCGGAGATCGGGCGGCGGGCGTTCCTCGGCAACTCCGGGATGACCGCGCCGGGCCGCAGCGTGCCGGACGACGGGCTGGTCGGAGTGCTCTCCGCGACACCGAAGAAGGCGAAGAAGGGCAGCTCGTACCTGGGGCTGCCACCGGTGAAGCTGCCACGCGCGGCCGCCGGGGGCGACCAGAGCCGTACCTACGAGCCGCCGGCCCGGCTGCTGTGGGCCCGCGGGCTGGTGGAGCTGTGCCGGCTCGTGCCCGTGTTCTGCTCGGCCGGGCTCGTCCTGCTCACGGCCGCGGCGCTCAGCGCGCTGGGCGGCTGGGCCTGGCTGCTGTGCGGGGTCCTCCTGCTGGGTACCGGGCTCGCGGCCGGTGTTGTGTCCGTGGTGGCGAAGTGGCTGCTCGTGGGACGGCACCGCAGGGGTGAGCACCCGCTGTGGAGCTCGTTCGTGTGGCGCAATGAGCTGGCGGACACGTTCGTCGAGTCCGTGGCCGTGCCGTGGCTGGCCGGGGCGGTGCCCGGCACGCCGCTGATGACCCTGTGGCTGCGTGGCCTCGGCGCCCGCATCGGCCGCGGGGTGTGGGTGGAGAGCCACTGGCTGCCGGAGACGGACCTCGTGACGCTGGAGGACGCGGCCACGGTCAACCGAGGCTGTGTGCTGCAGACACACCTCTTCCATGACCGAATCCTGCGGACGGATACTGTGGTCCTCCGTGAGGGCGCGACTCTGGGTCCTGGCGGAATCGTCCTGCCCGGCAGCACGGTCGGGGCCCGCACCACGCTGGGTCCCGCCTCGCTCGTCATGGCCGCGGAGTCCGTTCCCGACGGCACCCGCTGGCTGGGCAACCCGATCGAGGCGTGGCGTCCCCGGAAGCGAGCGGCGTGACTCGTTTCGGACCGGAGGGCAGGGCACCGGCAGGACGAACGAGCACAGCGCAGGGAGCAGACGCACCAGTGAGTTCGCAGCAGAAGGTGGAAGCGGATCCGTACTTCCCCGCCAACGGGGATTCCCGCTACCGGGTACACCGCTATGAGCTCACCCTGGACTACCGTCCGGGCCCCAACCGGCTCGCGGGGTCGGCCCGGCTGGGCGCCATAGCGGGCCCGGCCCCGATCACCGAGTTCCAGCTCAATCTGGCGGACTTCCGGATCGGTCGGATCCGGGTCGACGGGCGGGCGCCGCACTACTCGCACCGCGGCGGCCGGCTGCGGATCCGTCCGCCGAAGCCGATCAGGGCGGGTGCCGCGTTCACGGTCGAAGTGCACTGGTCGGGCAACCCGAAACCGGTCACCAGCCCCTGGGGCGGGATCGGCTGGGAGGAGCTGGAGGATGGGGCGCTGGTGGCGAGTCAGCCGGTCGGGGCGCCCTCGTGGTATCCGTGCAACGACCGTCCGGCGGACAAGGCCGCGTACCAGATATCGGTCACCACGCCGTCGGCGTACGCGGTGGTCGCGGGCGGGCGCCTGCTGACCCGTACGACGAAGGCGTCCACGACCACTTGGGTCTACGAGCAGCCGGCACCGACCTCCAGCTATCTGGTCGGGCTGTCGATCGGCAAGTACCAGACGGTGCTGCTCGGTGATCCGGGCGAGGAAGGGGTGCCCCAGCACGGGTACATCCCGGCGCACCTGCTCCCGCAGTTCTCCCGGGACTTCGCGCGCCAGCCCGCCATGATGGAGCTGTTCCAGGAACTCTTCGGGCCGTACCCGTTCGGCGAGTACGCGGTGGTGGTGACGGAGGAGGAGCTCGACGTCCCCGTCGAGGCCCAGGGACTGTCGCTGTTCGGCTCCAATCACGTCGACGGGCACCGCACCTCGGAACGGCTGGTGGCGCACGAGCTCGCCCACCAGTGGTTCGGCAACAGCGTGACCATCGCCGACTGGCGGCACATCTGGCTGAACGAGGGCTTCGCGAAGTACGCCGAATGGCTCTGGTCGGAGCGGTCCGGGGGCCGCACGGCGGCTGAGCTCGCCGCGATCGCGCACCGGAAGCTGTCCTTGCAGCCGCAGGACCTGCGGTTGTCCGATCCCGGCCGCAAGCGGATGTTCGACGACCGCCTCTACGAACGCGGCGGTCTCGTGGTGCACGCGGTGCGCTGCGCGCTGGGCGATGAGACGTTCTTCCGGATGCTGCGCGGGTGGACGGGCGTGCAGCGGGGCGGGACCGTGACGACGAGCACTTTCACCACGCACGCCGCACGGTTCGCCAGCCGGTCCCTGGACGATCTGTTCACGGCGTGGGTGGAACAGGAGGCGCTGCCGCCGCTGCCCGTCGCCGCGGCCCCGATGCCGAGGCGTCCGTCCTATCCGCCGACCAACGCACGGTCCGTGTGAGGCGACGGGCGTGTCTCCGGCCGCCGCTCGGCCCCTGAGGAGCCGAGCGGCGGCCAGGACGCTCAGTCCGTGAGGAGCCGGGCGGGGTCCAGGACGACCGGAAGGCTCTCCAGACCCCGGAACGCGGGGAAGGGGACCTTGAGCCAGTCGGCCTCCCCGGGCGGTACGGCGAGCTCGACGGTCGGGTACTTCCCGAAGAGCGTCGACAACGCGATCCGCATCTCCATCCGGGCCAGCGGGGCGCCGAGGCAGTAGTGCGGACCGCTGCCGAAGCCGAGATGGGCACTTTGCAGGCCCGGCCGCTTCACATCGAAGGTGTCGGGCGACTCGAACCTCTCCGGGTCGCGGTTCGCGGAGGCCACCGCGACCTGGACGAGGGCTCCCTTGGGAATGACGGTGTCGCGCATGGCGATGTCTTCGAGCGCGTGCCGGAACGTCGCGTTCTCCACCGAGCCCTCGTAGCGGATGACCTCCTCGACCGCGTTCGGGAGGAGCTCCGGGTCGGCCATGACCTCCCGCAGTTGGTCGCGATGGGTCAACAGATTGAACACCGCGTTGCCGATGAGGTAGGCGGTCGTCTTGTGGCCGGCGAAGAGCAGCACCCACAGAGTGGACAGCAACTCCCCGTCGTTCATGGCGCCTTGCTCGTCCTGCGTCCGGATGAGGTCGCTGAGGAGATCGTCGGAGGCCTTGGCGCGCTTGCGCGCGATGATCTCGACGAAGTAGTCGCGCAGCGCCCCCTCGGCCACGGCCAGCTTTTCCTTGTCCGCCTTGCTGAACCCGGTGCGCGCCACCACGGCGCACAACTTCTGGACCTCCTCGCGCTCGTCATCGGGAATTCCGGTGAGCTCACAGATCACGATGAGCGGCAGCGGGAAGGCGAAGGAGGGCAGCAGGTCGACGGGTCCCTCGGTGGAGCATTTCGCGAGCAGTTCGTCGGTGATCTGCTGAATACGGGGACGAAGCGACTCGATACGGCGCGGCGTAAAAGCGCTGTTGACGATGCGGCGCAGCCGGGTGTGCTTGGGAGGGTCAGAGAAAAGCATATTGTCGTCGAGTGCGACGGACGAGTCACCGAAAATGGTGTGGTAGGCGTCGATGGCCGCGTACATGTCCTTGCTGATACGCGGATCGGTCAGCGCGGCCTTCGCGTCGTCGTACCGCGTGATCAGGTAGGTTTCGACCCCGTGCGGGGGAGAGATGGGGCAGACGGGGGCCGACTCACGCAGGCGCTCGTACACCGGGTAGGGGTTGGCGCGATAGTCCGCCGATCCGCGCGAGGCTTTCGAGACCGCCTCCGCTGTCGCGTCCGCTGTTTCCCGTTCATCGAGCTGAGTCATTCCTCCGGCCTTTCTCAAGGTTCCCGCCCGCCCGCGGGACAGCGCATGTGCGAAGTTCGATCCAGCCCTCCCCGGTCGGCTCCCGCCCGTAAACGTGATTCCCCCACTCGCGCGATCTCCGCCCGCCGGATGCCGATCCGCTGCCGGTCGCACCACATGCGCGCATCGGAATTTCCGCTGTTCAGGTGATCACTGAATATCGCCGGGCCAGGCATGGCAAAAGACATGGGGCGAGCCAAGGACAACCGCGGCCGCCGCGTCACCAAGTGGCCGCGTCACAGCGATGCCGACCCCGGAGGAGAACACGCGATGAACGATCGCGGCAGCGACTACGTGCCCGTCCTGATCGTGGGGGGCTCACTCGTGGGCTTGTCCGCCTCGGTCTTCCTCGGACGCCTCGGCATCCAGCACCGCGTCGTGGAACGCCATGCTGCCACATCGGCCCATCCACGCGGCCGTGGCAACAACATGCGCACGATGGAACTGTTCCGGACGGCGGGTCTTGAGCCGCAGATCCGCAAAGCCGCCGCAGTGCTGTCCAAGAACCACGGAATCCTGCAGGTGGACACCCTGCACAGCGGGAACCGCCGATGGCTTTCGGCGCGGATCACGGGCAAGGCGCCCGAGGCCGACGTGTGTTCGACGCTCCGGTGCGCCTGCAGCCAGAACGACTTGGAGCCCGTACTCCTCGACGGCGCGCGCATGCTCGGCGGAGACGTGCGCTTCGGCATGGAACTGCTGTCCTTCACCCAGGACGACGACGGGGTGCACTCCGTTCTGCAGGACAGGGAGACCGGCGATACCCACACCGTGCATTCGGACTTCCTTCTCGCCGCCGACGGCCCCCGCAGCCCCGTGCGCGAGCGGCTCGGGATCGAGCACTCCGGCTCGGGCGATCTGTTCCACAACGTCAGCGCCACGTTCCGCAGCAAGCGGCTGCGCGAAGTGGCGGGTGACGAGCACTTCGTGGTCTGTTACGTCACCGACCCCTCGGGTGAGGGCGTACTGCTGCCGGTGGACAACGAGGAGCAGTGGGTCTTCCATGTGCCCTGGTTCCCCGAGCGCGGACAGACACTGGAGTACTTCACCGACGTCCGGATCAGCGAGCACATCCGGGCGGCCGCCGGAGTGCGCGATCTGGACGTCGAGATCACGGGCAAGGCGCCGTGGCACGCGGCCGACCGGGTGGCGAACAGCTACCGGGACGGACGCGTGTTCCTCATCGGCGACTCCGCACACGAAATGCCGCCCACCGGCGCGTTCGGTTCGAACACCGGTATCCAGGACGCGCACAACCTCGCCTGGAAGGTCGCGGCGGTGCTCCGCGGCTGGGCGGACGTGAAGCTGCTGGAGAGCTACGAGGCGGAACGCCGGCCGGTCGCACAGGCGACCAGCTCCCGGGCGACCTTGCAGGCGGCCCGTGAGCAGCATCCCGGGTACTCCGCCCGGACCGCGTCGAACGACACCGCGGATCTGATGACCGTGGCGCTCGGGTACCGCTACGCCTCCGCGGCGGTGGTCGGCGCCGATGTGGAAGAACCCGTCATCCCGGACTTCCTGTGCCTGCGTGCCGACCCCGGAACCCGCGCACCCCATATGTGGGTCATCCACAACGGGACGAAGGTTTCGACCGTCGACTTGTACGAGCGCTCTTTCGTGATGCTCTGCGGGAGCAGCGACTGGCGTACCGCCGCCCGCAGTGCGGGTGCGCGACTCAACGTTCCGCTCGACATCTACGCCATCGGCGCCGGTGCGGAGTTCGACCTGGACACCGGAGACGGACCCGACTGGGCATCGGTGCACGGCACGACCCCGGACGGCGCGGTCCTCGTGCGGCCGGACGGGTTCGTCGCCTGGCGCACCGACGGCGAGCCGAAGGACATGGAGAAGGAACTGACGTACGTGCTGCGCCGAATCCTCGGGCGTTGAGCCAACACCGCCTCAAGCCCCGGGCTTTCCGGCGCGACCACAGGAATGGGACCCCGCATGACATCACTGCAGACGGCGGCAGGCGCGGCCCGGGTGGCCGGTGCGGAGATCGGTGATCCGGCGGGCGGCGATGCACGCCGGGCGCGGGTGGACGTGCACCACCACTACACCGCGCCCGAGTGGCTGGACTGGGCGGAAGGGCAGGGCATCGTCCAGCGCGGGAAGCTGCCCCCGTGGACCCGCTGGGACGTCGACAGCGCGCTGGCGTTGATGGACGGCGCGGGCATCCGTACCAGCGTGCTCACCGTCGCCATGCTGGGACGCCTGCAGGATCCGGAGCTGCGCAAGGAGAGCGCCCGGGTGGCCCTGCAGGCCGCCAGCGACCTCACCCGGAGCCACCCCGGCCGCTTCGCGTTCTACACCCCTGTCTTCCTCGAGAGCCCCGACCTGTCGATCTGGTCGGTCCGGCACGGCATGGACGACCTCGGGGCGGTCGGCGTCAGCGCACGGACCAGCGTCAACGGCGTCCACCTCGGCCACGCCTCGCAGGACAGGATTCTCGCCGAACTGAACGAACGCTCCGCCGTGATCAGCACCCACCCGATGGAGGTCCGGCCGGGGGGTGCGGAGCTGGAAGGCGTCCCGCCGTTCCTGTGCGACTTCCTGATGGACACGACACGCGCGGCGATCAGTCTCATCATCAACGGCACCCTGGACCGCTTCCCGGATCTCACCTTCATCCTGCCGCACGGAGGCGGATTCCTGCCCTACATCGCAAGCCGCATCGAGGTGTTCAGCGACCACCTGATGCCGAAGGTGGATCACGCCCGGATCCGCGACTACTTGCATCGCTTCTACTACGACACGGCCGGGCCCATGTCCCCGTCGGCCACGCCGACTCTGCTGGCCGCCGTGGACCCTTCCCGGATCCTCTACGGCAGCGACTGGCCCCCCACCCCGGCCCATCTGGTCACGGGCGTCACCGCGCCAGCGCTGGACGACGACCCCGCTCTCGACGAGGTCCAGCGCCGCCGTATCAACCGCGACAACGCCTGCCGGCTGCTGCCGGCCCTGGCCGCGGGCCACCGCGGGCCGGCCTAGCGGGGCCGCCGGCCCGAGGGGCTCGCATCGGCGTGTTCCTCAGCGACGCAGAAAGTCCGCGAGTCCCTCCAGGAGCCGGTCGACGTCCGCCGAGTCGTTGTAGGGCGCGAGCCCGAGGCGGAGTCCGCCGGTGTCGCCGAGCCCGAGGCGGCGTGAGGCCTCGGGCGCGTAGAAGGATCCGGCAGGCGCGTGGATGCCGCGTTCCGCCAGGAAGCGGTAGGCGTCCGCCGTGTCCTGGCCTTCGAAGGTCAGCAGCAGGGTCGGGGTGCGGTCGGCTGCCCGGGAGTGCACCGTGACCCGGGCGAGCCCGGAAAGGCCCTTGTCGATCTGTGCGCGCAGCGTGTCCTCGTGCTCTTCGAGCGCGTGGAAGGCGGAGGCCAGGCGTTCTTGGCGGGTGCCGGTGGCGTCGGCGTCCAAAGCGGCGAGGAAGTCGACCGCGGCGCGCGTACCGGCCAGCAACTCGTAGGGCAGCGTGCCCAGTTCGAAGCGCTCGGGTACCGCGTCGCTGGAGGCCGCCAGCTTGTCGGGGTGCACGGTTTCCAGCAGTTCGGGCCGGGCGGCGAGGACGCCGTGGTGCGGTCCGAGGAATTTGTAGGGCGAGCACACGAAGAAGTCCGCGCCCAGTCGCTCGATGTCCACCAGGGAGTGGGCGGTGTAGTGGACACCGTCGACATAGAGCAGAGCGCCGGCGTCGTGGACCAGGCGGGAGATCGCGGCGATCGGGGGCCGGGTCCCGATCAGGTTGGAGGCGGCCGTGACGGCGACGAGCCGGGTGCGTTCACCGAGGACCGAGGCGATGTGCTCGGGGGCCAGTTCGCCCGTTCGGGGGTCGAAGTCGGCCCACCGGACGGTCGCGCCGGACTGTTCCGCGGCCTGGATCCAGGGACGGACGTTGGAGTCGTGGTCGAGGCGAGTGACGACCACCTCGTCGCCGGGCGACCAGGTCTTGGCCAGGGCGCGGGAGAAGTCGTAGGTGAGCTGGGTGGCGCTGCGCCCGAAGACGATCCCGGACGGGGCCGCGCCCAGCAGATCGGCCATGGCCTCGCGGCTGCCGGCCACGATGGCCTCGGCGTTGCGCTCTCCCGCGGTCAGCCGGCCCCGATTCGAGAGAGGCTGCGCGAACGCGTCGGTGATGGCCCGGATGACGGGCTCGGGGGTCTGGGTGCCTCCGGGCCCGTCGAAGTGGACGCTGCCGGCGGCCAGGGCGGGGAACTGCGCACGGATGCCGGTGATGTCGTAGCGCACGAGGGGCTCCTGTCCTGTCCTGGGCTGGGGTCGGGCGAGCGGTGGGTGGAAGGCGGTCACCGACGTCGGTGCCGGGCCACTCGCCGCAGTGCCCGCGCCAGAGACGGTAGCCGAGGGCACCGACGATAGGGGTGCCAGCCGTCAGGAGGCGGCCGGCAGGCCCCTGCGTACAAGGTCCGCCTGGCGGCCCGGAGGCGGTGTGCGGCGGTCTTCCGCGCGTGCGGCGCACCGCCGCGCCCTCGATCCGGACCGGATATCCCGGTACGGGCGGACTCGGATCACCGGGTTCCTCCGAGGATGCCCCGGCCTTCGGGCCGGGGAGGAGTCGGATTCCGGCGGGGCAGGGCGGGGGTGGCCGGATCGCCGTCGAGGCGATCCGGTGTCCACCCCGCACGGCGGCGATGTCGCCCACAATGATCGAGAACTCTCGACTGTCAGTCCTCCCGGGTAGGTTCGGATGCATGACGACGGAAGCGACCGCGAAGGACACCGGGCATGCCCGGTACACCTTCCGTGTGCGCCTGTCGAACACGGCCAGGCGCCGGCTCGAAGCCGAGTGGGATCGCTGCCGGTGGATCTGGAACGAATGCGTGGCCAAGTCCAAGCAGGTCCACCTGCAGGGCAGAGCGGGCGGCGAGAAGCTGACGTGTGGTCCGGCTCAGCTCGACAAGATGCTGACCGAGGCCCGCAGGGGGATGCCGTGGCTGGCTGAGGGCGCGAGCGTGCCTCAGCAGCAGGTGATACGCGACTTCGCCAAGGCTCGCGCCAAGGCCCTGAAGGACATCAAGGACCGGGTTGCGACGCATCGCCGGGCGGGGATGCCCCGGTGGAAGAAGAAGCGTCAGGCGCGGCCGAGCCTGAACTACACCCGGCGCGGCTTTCGCATCAAGGACGGTCGTCTGCACCTGGCGGGCGGGATCGTCCTGGCGGTGGTGTGGTCGCGGGAGCTGCCTGCGGACCCGTCGAGCGTGCGCGTGTACCAGGACACGCTCGGACATTGGTACGTGTCCTTCGTCGCCCCCGCGCAGTGCGAACCGCTCGCCCCCACGGGGCGCGTGCTCGGGGTGGACTGGGGTGTGAAGGAGACCGCCACCACCACGGACGACGCCTACGACCTCCCGAACGCCGAGCACGGCAAGCGGGCCGCGCAGCGGCTCGCGAGGTACCAGCGGATGATGGCCCGGCGGCGGCGTCCGAAGGGGCAGCCCGCATCCGCGGGCTACCGGCAGGCGCAGGCCCAGGCAGCGAAGTTGCACAAGAAGGTGGCCCGGCAGCGGGAGGACACCGGCCGCAAGTGGGCCAAGGGTGTGATGCGCGGTCATGACGGGGTTGCGGTGGAGGACTTCCGGCCGAAGTTCCTCGCGAAGACCACCATGGCCCGCAAGGCGGCCGATGCCGCCATCGCCGCGACCAAGCGTGCCCTGGTCGAGATGGGCGCCAAGCACGCGCGAGACGTCCGTCTCGTGCACCCGGCGCACACCACGATGGACTGTGCGCAGTGCGCAGCGAGAACCAAGCACGCACTCCCTCTCTCGATGAGAACGTATACCTGCACCGTGTGCGCAGCCGTGTCTCCCAGGGACAAGAACTCCGCCCGCGTGATGCTGGTCCGGGCAGGTTGGAACCCGGACGGTGTCGAGGGCGTAAGACCTCCTGGTCCGCTGGACCAGGCGGCAGCCTGAGCCGTAAATCCCCGCTCAGCCCCGGAGGGTGGAGAATCCCCTCCCAGGCAGGGGAGCCTTCAAAGCACCTTGCGGTGGACGAGGGTGGCGAGTACCAGCGTGCCTGGCAGCAGGGGCAGCCAGACCGTCAGGACGCGATAGCCGATCACGCTGGCCGTGGCCAGCTCCATCGGTGCGCCGTAGGCGACCAGGGCGAACACCGTAGCCGCGTCCACGGGTCCGATGCCGCCCGGCGCCGGCACGGCCCCGACGGCGGTGCTCGCGGCGAGGAACGCGAAGATCACCTGCGTCCACGGCAGTCCCATGCTCAGCGAGGACCCGACCGAGGCGATCACGCAGGCCTGGAACACCGGGGCGACCGCGGACCCGCCCCACAGGGCGAGCACACGGCTGGGCCGGGTGTGCAGACTCCGTGCGTCGGTCAGGGCGGTGCGCGCGAAGGACAATGCCGGGCGGCGCAGCGGGCGTACGACCGTGAGCAGTACGGCGACGGCCGCGACACCGATCACCGCGATCCCGGCGGCGAGCAGCAGCGTCCTGGTGTCCGGGAGGAGTCGGCCGAGCTGCAGCGTCCTGGGGAATACCACGACGAAGAAGAGGAGCACGGCCGTCTTCGCGATCGGCTTCACCAGTGAGTACAGGGCCAGCGAGGCGGTGGCCCGAGCGAAGGGGATACCGCGGCCCTGCAGGAAGCGCAGGGTGACGGCATGGGCTCCGATGCTCGCCGGCAGCACATGGTTCGCGGCGCCGGCGGCGAACTGGGAGGCGAGCAGCGGCCCGGGCGGGAGCTTCTCCGGCACGGCTCCCTGGCGGACGCACGCCGCGGTCACCCAGCCCAGGCCGGTGAAGAAGACCCCGGCCAGCAGCCACCAGGGGTCGGCGGAGGCCAGCCGGGCGGTGCCGCCGCGCACGGCACGCCAGTCGGCGGCGGCCCACGCACCGATCAGCAGGAGCGGGAGCAGGGTCAGCACCCGGCGGGCCAGGCGCGCGACGGAGGGGCTACGGACGGGGGCGGGGAGCGGCCCGGGGAGCTCTTCGAGCGGGAGCAGGGACACGGCGCACAAGGTCCTTCCGCGTCGCACCCGCGTGATACGCGGCGGACGGAATACAAGCCGAGGCAGGGGGGACGGCGGAAACCTTCCCGGCCGGTGTGACCGTACGGTGTCCGGCAGTCGAAGGCGCGTCGTCCGGCGGGCGACACCGCCGCTGCCGGGGGTTTCGCGGCGAACAGTTCCTGACGCCGGAACCCCGGAATGCCGTCCCGCCGGTCACGGGCCGCCTGAGTCCGGGCCCGGTGATGGGCACACCAGTCGCGGCGCATCCCGGGCGGGAGAGCCGCAGTTGGGTGGCCGCTGTCAGCGCAGGGACCGGTGCGTAAGGGACGGGCGGCGGGCCGACTGACCGGCCTGGGCGGGCCCCTGACCGCCGGTGACGGCCTCGCGGCGCACCACGACCAGCGCGGCGTCGTCCTGGAAGGTGCCGCCGCAGTACGCGACGATGTCGTTGCGGAGACGAAGAATGAGATCGCCCGGGGTGTCCGCGTCCTTCCAGGCCGACAGTCGCTCGTCGAGCGGATAGAAGCGGTCGGCCGAGTCGCGCGCCTCGGAGACCCCGTCGGTGTAGAGCACCATCATGTCGCCGGGTGCGAAGGGGAAGGTGTCCACGCTTCCGTCCGGAGCCCCCGGCAGGCACATGCCGAGGGGGAGCGCGTGCTGGCCCGGCGCCAGGGCGACGACCCGTCCGGCGTGCAGCCGCAGCGGCGGCGGGTGCCCACAGTTGAGGATGTGGACCTCGGGTACTTCGTCCGAGATGTCGATGAGAGCGGCCGTGATGAAGGACTCGTCCGCGTCGGTGCCCGCCCTGGCCGGCTGGGACAGACTCCAGCACAGCGTCGCCTCGATCTCGTTGCGCGGCGCGGGCAGGCTCGGCTCGCGGTGAGCCGCGCTGCGGAAGGCGCCCAGCACCAGGGCCGCGTCCTCGATGGCGGGCAGGCCCTTGCCGCGGGCGTCTCCGATGAGCAGACGCGTCCCGTTCCTGGTGCGAACGGCGGCGTACAGGTCGCCGCCGATGCGTGCCTCCTCCGTGGCCGCGCGATAGGCGCTGGCGATACGCAGCACACCCATCTGGTCGGGCAGGGGCTGCAGTACGACCTGCTGCGCGGCTTCGGCCACCGACCGCACCTGTTTGAGTTCCGCGCTGTGCCGTTCATGCAGCCGGCAGAAGAGCACAGTGAAGGCGCCGATCACGATCAGGGAGATGAGCTGGGTCTCGTGGTTGGAGGTGAGAGCGCTGTTGCGGATCAGGGAGATGGCCATGAGCGCCGCCACGGCGAGGGCCGCGATGAGTGCGGTGAGCCGGGAGCCGCCGAACGAGGCGGTGAGTGCGGGCGCGACCACGAGCAGCGGTCCCAGATGGATGTCCTGCGGCGCCAGGACATCGGCGATCGTGATCGCCACGATCAGCGCGTCGGGATGGCCACGAGTCCCCGGTTCGACTGCCACGACCAGCGGATACCTCCGCCAGGCAAAAGCCGCATATCTCTTGAATACACCCGGGCGTCGGCCCGCGGATACTCGGCCGGTGCGCGGACGGGGAGTCAGGGAGCCCACCGCCGGAGGCGGCGGCCACGGACGTGCCGGCGTCGTGTGGGACCCGTCGGCACGTCCGGCCTCCGTCGAACCGGTCTCAGCCGGCTCGGGCGGTGCGGGCGGCTCGGCCCGGGGACCGCCGGGGCAGGGCGACGCGTACGCGTCGCACGCACCTCTACTTGGCGGCGGGCGGGGCGAGCATTCCGTTGTGCCTCAGCAAGGCGTAGCCGATGCCGATGCCCGCGGCCACCGGCCACTCCAGGGCGCCGATCACCGCCAGCGCGCCGAGGCCCGCGTACAGCGGCAGGCCGCCTTTGGCCGGCAGGACGCGGCGGGCGGTCTCCACGGGGACGGCCGCGGCGTTGACCGCACGGCCGGCCGCCTCGCCGAGGGGTGGGACGGTGATGGTGAACTGCTTGCCGGATGCGGTGGTGGATCTCTTCTTGGTCGCTTTCGCGGCCCGCGGAGTGGCGGGCCGCTGTGTCGTCTTCGTCCTCGAGGCGGGGCGCGTGGCGCTCCCGCTCCGGGTGGCCGGGCGTTTCGCAGCGGTCTTCGGCGTGGTCACGGTTCACATCCGTTCGTGGGTCCGGCACTTCGCCCCCCAACGAGGCACAAGCTACCCGTGGGGAATTGAGGCTGCGAGCCAGGAATCCATTCGGCTCAGCACGCCGCGCGGGGCCGCCCGGACCGGGTCAGGATGATCGCCATCGAACCGGGGGACCGCCGCTCGGGAGGTGCCACCCAGATGTCGCTGCTGTCCGGAGTACGTCTACCGCTGCCGTTCGCCGTGCCACTGAGCGGGTTCCTGGCGGGCGGAGTGGCCGCCGGTGTGCGTGGTGCGTCCGACATGGCCGCCATGCTGCTCGGGGTGGAGCGACGCGATGTGTGGTCCCGTCAGGGGCGCTGCCATATCGAGGTGCGGGGAGTCCGGGGCCCCGGCGGCACATGGGTGTCACATGCGGTGGAGCACGCGCTCGAGCAGCATCCCGGCGTGCTGTGGGCCCGGGTGAACGCACCGGCGGAGCGGGTCGTGGTGCAGTTGGCCTCGCCCCCGCCGCCCCAGCAGGAGCTGATCCGGATCATCGCCCGTGCCGAGTCGCACGGGGTCGGCGGCGGGGAGTCGGGCACGGTCGACCGGTGGTGCCCCGAGCCCCACCATCCGTCCGAGGGGCCGAGCAGGCGGCCGACGCTTCCGGTCCTGATCGCCGACGTCGCGGGTCTCCTGCTCACGGTGGCCACACGGGTGTCGCCCTGGACGCCCCTGCCGGCCGAGGCGGGGGCGCTGGCCACGGCGGTCCAGTACCACCCGTGGCTGCGCAGGGTGGCATTGGCGGGCGTCGCCGGAAGGGAGGGCACGGGGGGACCGGTCGTTCCCGTCGTGAACGCCTTCGTCCAGGGCATGGCCACCCGCGGCGGAGGACTGGTGCTCGACGTCGCGCAGCGCATGGCGCAGTGGCGCGAGGCGAACGCCGAGCTCGATGCGTGGGTGGAGGCGGAACCCCGGCTCGTGCGGGGGCCGCAGGACGCGCAGGCCGAGCCGATCGTGGTGGAACGGCCCGAGGCGCATGAGGACGTGACGGCGCGCTACGCCAGACGGGCGATGGGGACGGGCGCCGCGATCGGCGCCCTGGCCACCCCCTACGCGGGACCGCGGCGCGCCCTGGCGGTGGCGCTGGCCAGCATGCCGAAGGCACCGGAGGCCGGCCGGGAGGGCTTCGCCACCAGCCTCGGCCGGTTCCTCGCGCTGCGCGGCGTCGTGGCGATGGACCGTAGCGCGCTGCGCCGCCTGGGCCAGGTGGACACCGTGCTCCTCGACGTGGACGTACTGCGCGGCGGCCGGTACGAACTGACCGGGCTGGAGGTGCTCGGCGGCGCCGGGACGGAAGAGGTCTCCGACCCGCTGTTCGCCCTGTTCGATCCGGCGGCGCCAGCGCGGGTCCGCAGCGACGGCGAAGGTTGGGTGCTCGGCCCGCTGGAGGACCTGGACCTGACCGGCCGCACCGGGCGGCAGGCCGCGGACCGGTTGCGCAGCCGGGGCAGTGAGCTGGTTCTGGGCCTCGCTCGCCGGCGCCGGCTGATGGCCGTGGCGGGGGCGGCGATGAAGACGCTTCCGGGCGCGCAAACCCTGGCGGCGGCGGCTCGCCGCTCGGGCCTGCGGGTGGTCCTCGCCAGCGATCAGCTGTACCCGGAGCTCGGCTTCGTGGACACGATGGTGCCCGGCGACGGCCACCTGGTGGCGTCGGTGCGCGCGCTGCAGGCGGACGGTGCGGTGGTGCTCCTGGTGTCGGGCAACCGCCGGGCCCTCGGGGCGTCCGACTGCGGCATCGGAGTCCACCGCGAAGGGGAGCCGCCGGCCTGGGGCGCACATCTGCTGGTCGGTACCGACCTGGACTCGGTCGCGTTGATCATGACCGGAGTCGGCGTGGCCCGCCAGGTCGACCGGGACAGCGCGGTGCTGGCCGCGAGCGGCAGCGGCATCGGCGCGGTCGCGGCGATGCGGGCACCGGAGTCCGAGGCGTGCTCGCGCGGACAGGCGGCGTGCAACACCGCGGGCGGGATCGCGTTCTGCATGGGCGTCTGGCG
The DNA here is from genome assembly GCF_053598275.1 of Streptomyces sp. NPDC001156. Lineage (NCBI taxonomy): Bacteria > Bacillati > Actinomycetota > Actinomycetes > Kitasatosporales > Streptomycetaceae > Streptomyces > Streptomyces sp. NPDC001156. The sequence continues at coordinate 23,371 of NZ_JBSFJX010000087.1, forward strand.
TGCCCGGCGGCTGTACTCGCATCCCATCACCCCGTCCGTGGAGACCGTGCCGTGGCACCTGATGCCGCCCGCGCGGGTCCTCGAACGGTTGCGTACGAGCATCGACGGGCTCCCTGCCGAGGAGGCCGCGGCGCGGGCGAAGGGCGACTCGACCGGGGGAGCGGCGCCGCGCACCACGCTGCCGTCGGCGTTCGTCGAGGAACTCGCCAACCCGCTGACCCCGGTGCTCGCCGGCGGGGCGGCCCTGGCCGCCGCAGTGGGCTCCCGGGCGGACGCCGCGCTGGTCGCCTCGATCACCGCCATGGCCGCGCTGGTCGGCGGCTTCCAGCGGGTCAGGACCGAGCGCGCCCTCGCGGAGCTGACCGCCCGCTCGGCGGTCGGCGCGCGGGTGCGGCGCGGCGGTGGCGAGCGGCTCGTCACGGCCGAGGACCTGGTGCTCGGTGACGTCATCCTGCTGCGGCCCGAGGACGTGGTTCCCGCCGACTGCCGTCTACTGGAGGCCGCGGGCCTCGAGGTTGACGAGTCGTCGCTGACCGGCGAGTCGCTGCCCGTGGCCAAGGACCCGGCCCCGGTGGTCGCCGCGCAGCTCCCCGAGCGCAGCTCGATGCTCTACGAGGGCACCACCGTCTCCGCCGGGGAGGCGGTGGCCGTGGTCGTGGCGACCGGAGCGGCCACCGAGGTCGGGCGGACCATGGCCAGCGCACGGGAGGCCGCACCGGCCACCGGGGTCGAGGCGCGGCTGTCGTCGCTCACCAGGGCCAGCCTGCCGGTGGCCGCGGCCTCCGCGGTGGCGGTGGCCGGCGCCGGACTGCTGCACGGACGCCCGCTCGCGCAGAGCCTGGCCTCGGCGGTGAACCTGGCGGTCGCATCGGTCCCCGAAGGTCTGCCCTTCCTGGTCAACGCGGCCCAGTTGGCCTCCGCGCGCCGCCTGGCCGACCACGGCGCGCTGGTCCGCAACCCGCGGACCATCGAGGCGCTCGGCCGGGCCGATGTGCTGTGCTTCGACAAGACCGGCACCCTCACCGAGGGCGATCTCCAACTCGCCGCCGTCAGCGACGGAAACCGCACCCTCTCCCTCGACCGGCTCGGACCGCCGCACGAGGCGATCCTGGCCGCCGCGCTACGTGCCACCCCCGCCGCCCGGCAGTCCGTGCCCATGGCCCACCAGACTGACCGGGCGGTGGACATAGGCGCCCGCACGGCAGGGGTGTCCGCCAGCCGCGACGCCCCCCGCTGGGAGCGTACGGACACCCTGCCCTTCGACCCGTCCCGCGCCTACCACGCCACAGCGGGCCGCACCGCGGGTACCGACCTGCTCAGCATCAAGGGCGCCCCGGAGGTCGTCCTGGCCCGCTGCACGCGCCGGCGCCTGAACGGGACCGAGACCGCGCTTGACGCTGCCGGGCGCAGGGCCCTCACCGCGGCCACCGAGGAACTCGCCGGGGCCGGCAAGCGCGTCCTCGCCGTGGCCGAACGGACCATGCGCCCGGACGAGGAGCTCACCGACGACGTCGTACAGGACCTGGTCTTCGCCGGTTTCGTCGTCCTGGCCGACCCGGTACGGCCCGGTGCGGCCCCGGCCACCGCCCGGTTGCGCGCGGCCGGGGTGCACACGGTCATGCTCACCGGGGACCACGCCGCGACCGCCGAGGCCATCGCGGCCTCCGTCACCGGTGACCCCGAGCAGACCGTCTGCACCGGACCGGAGTTGGACGAACTCGACGACGAGTCGCTCGACGTGCTGCTGCCGAAGGTGGACGTGATCGCCCGGTGCACCCCGCGCCACAAGGTCCGTATCGTGCAGGCGTACCAGCGACTGGGAAGGGTCGTGGCCATGACCGGCGACGGAGCCAACGACGCCCCTGCCATCCGCCTCGCCGACGTCGGCATCGCCCTGGGGCGGCGCGGCACCCCCGCGGCCACGGCCGCCGCCGATCTGGTGATCGGTGACGACCGACTGGAGACGATCGTCACCGCCCTGACCGAGGGCCGGGCGATGTGGACCTCGGTGAGGACCGCGCTGGCCATCCTGCTCGGCGGCAACCTGGGCGAGGTCACCTTCAGCGTGCTGGCCTCCGCCGTGGTCGGCAGTTCACCGCTGAGCGCCCGGCAGATCATGCTGGTCAACCTCCTCACCGACCTTGCTCCCGCGCTGTCCATCGCGGTACGCACACCCGCCGAGAGCACCGGGGAACAACTGCTCGAAGAAGGTCCCCACCACTCGCTGGGCACTGCGCTGACCCAGGAGATGCTGCAGCGCGGGCTCACCACGGCCCTCGGTGCGGGGCTGGCCTGGACGGCCGCCCGCTTCACCGGTACGCAACGCCGTGCCGCCACGGTGGCGCTGGTGGCGGTGGTCGGCACCCAGCTCGCACAGACCCTCATCAGCGGCGGCGCGGACCGCCAGGTGCTTGCCGCCACCGTCGGCTCGGCCGGCGTGCTCGTCGGCATCGTCCAGACGCCGGGCGTCAGCCAGTTCTTCGGATCCACCCCGCTGGGACCCGTCGCCTGGGGCATCTCCCTGTCGGCGATCACCACCGCCACGCTGCTGCACGCATGCCTGCGGCCGCTCGCCTGCCGGCTGGCCGGTTCGGCCTGGCTGCCCTCGGGGGACGAGCAGACCGAAGGAGACGGGGAGCCGGCGCCGCTGCCGTCGCCCGCGGCCGCCCTGGTCGCCGTACCGGCCGGCTGGCTGACCTCGGCCCTGTCCCGCCTCGGCCTGCAGGCACCGGACCTCGGCCTCACCTAGTCCGTGACCGGAACCCGTGGAGGCAGATCCGGGCCTGCGGTTCGGCCCAGCGGTCCGCACGGACGAAGTCCTGAGGTTCGGCGCGGCGGTCCGCACGGACGAATGCCTGAGGCTCGGCGCGGCGGTCCGTACGGACGAAGGCCTGAGGCTCGGCGCGGCGGTCCCGACGAACGGACACGGCGGGCGGGGAGCTTCCGGGTGGGCGGGTCTTGGCGCACGGCGACGGGGCGGGGATGTCGGGGCCCTATGACGCGCGGCGATCGCGCAGGGCTGCCGGCTCGGTGGGCTTGGCACACGGCGACCGGGCGGGGCTGCTGGGTCGGTGGGCTTGGCGCGCGGCGGCGGCCATCGTGCATGGCGACCGGGCGGGGCTGGGAGGCGACGGGCTTGGCACCGCTGACCGGGCGGGCCTGCCGGGTCGTGGGCTTGGCGCAAGCCCCTATACGCACCGGCCGAGCGCGCAGGTCAGTCATGGTCTGCCGTACCGGCGGCGGGTACCGCGGGCGCGCGCGGTCGGGCCGCGCAGCGGACTGCGCGGCCCGGCCCAATGGTGCCCGGCGGGGGGCGGGTCAGCGGCGGCGCCTGGTGACGCCCGGCAGTCCCACCATCCGCCAGATCCTGACTTCGCGTACCAGCCCGGGCATCTCCCGGCACAGTACGACGGTCGCCAGGCCCGCAATGAGCAGCGCCTCGGCGATCAGCACTCGTCTGGCCATGTTCCCTACTCCTCGGTCCTTGTCTGCGATGCCGCACCGGAAGCGGCGCGGTGGTGGATGCCGCCTCATCCGGGAGGAAGGTTCGGCATGGTCTTGGCGATCGCGTTGTGCTTCCGCCAGTGGATTCCGGTCGAGCGGCGGGCGTCGGCGGTCCCGTCCTTGTGGTGTCCGGTCTGACGGCTGTAGGGCCCCCTGTTGCCCTCGTGCAGCCCGGAGACATGGGTCGGGGTGTCGGGTTTCACGTCCGGCTTGCCTACTCGGATGATGCCCATCAGCTCCTCCTTGCCGGTCTACGGTTGTTCGGTCAGCTCCGCGAAGAACTGGTCCACGGCCGGCCACACCCGGCTGCCGCCGGACAGGCCCCGCCATTCCCGTCGGACGAGCGCGACCATCCGGAAGCAGTCGTCGATGGGGACGATCCAGTGCTCCTCCGCGGAACGGGCGGTGTTCACCAGTAGCGCCTCCACATCCGGTTCGAGGGTGGCGAGCGGGGGGCACTGGGCGACGACATCGCGCCATGCCTGAGGGTCCGCCTCCCAGCGCGCGGCCCCCGCGGGGCTCGGGTAGTGCGCGGTCACGGTGCTGTCCGCACGCGCGATGAAGAAGGCCAGCCCCACCGGGACGCCCAGGGCGCGAGTACCCACCGGAGGCAGGCGGACCCGCCGGCTCGGCACCAGCCGGTACCGCCCCTCGCTCGCCTCGGCCTCGACGAAGAGCAGGGAGCAGGGCCGGCAGGCGCACAGCACCTCGTCGTTGCCCACGTCGAGCAGATGCCGGTGGTCGGACGGGGTCTCGACGCCGCATAGGTCGCAGCGCTCCGCCTCCGGTCGCCGGTCCGCGGCGGAGCGGATGACGCGGGCCAGAGCACCGGAGGTCATGACGGCTCCGCGACGGACGCCGAACGCAGGGTGAGTGCTTCGAGCGGTACGAAGGTGCTGCGCCGCCCGTCAGCCCCCGGCGCCCGTTCGACGCCGGAGAGCTCGGGGGCCAGGGTGAGCACGGCCTCGCGGACCGCCTCCTCCAGTTCGGCGGAGGAGGATCCGCAGCCCTTGGCGGCGAGCCGCACACGGGCGACGCCCTCCTCCACTGCCGTCAGCTCGACGTCCCCGCCCCGTTCGAGCACCGAGGGGCGCAGCGCGTCGACCGCGCGCTCGGCCCGGCGCTCGGGCGGTTCCGGGTGGATGTCGTGAAGCACCAGGAGATGGCCGATGAGCTGGTCACCGGCCATACGGTCGACGAGGGCGCGGTCGGCGCCGTCCAGTACCCGGGCCAGCGCCTCCCCGTAGACCGCGGCGAGGACCTGCACCGCCTCGATCGCGGCGCCGGTCATGGGCCCCGGGGCGTCCTCGATCTGCTCGAGCAGCAGGTCGAGGCGTGTCAGCCGTTCGGCGACCGCCGCCTCGTCGAGCCGCACGGACTCAGGCATGAGCCGCTCCGTACGTGGGCGAGTGCAGCTTGGTCAGCGTGTTGCCCTTGCCGAGGTACATGTGCACCCCGCAGGGCAGACAGGGGTCGAAGCTGCGGACGGTGCGCATGATGTCGACGCCCTTGAAGTCGTCGGGGCCGTTCTCCTCGAAGATCGGCTGGCCCTGGACGGCGTCCTCGTAGGGCCCGGGGGTGCCGTACATGTCCCTTGGGCTGCCGTTCCACGGCGTCGGCGGGTAGGGGTGGTAGTTCGCGATCTTCCTGTCCTTGATCACCAGGTGGTGGGAGAGGACACCGCGCACCGCTTCGTGGAACCCGCAGCCGATCGCCTCGTCCGGCACCTCGTAGTTCTCGAAGACCTTGGTCTCGCCGGCACGGACGAACCCCATCGCCTTCTCGAGGAAGTAGAAGGCCATGGCGGCGGAGTACGCGACGAAGTACGGCCGGGCCCGGTCGCGCTCGAGCGTGTTGCTCCACTTGGGGATCTTCCACTCCAGCGTCATCTCCGGCAGTTGCTCGCTCTTGGGCAGCGAGATCTCCACACTGCGGCCGGTGGCCTTCACGTACGGCGTGTCGACCATGCCGTTGAGCGCCGTCGACCACAGGCGGGCCAGGGGACCGCCGCCGGTGTCCAGCGGAAGATGCTCGGAGGTCTTCTTGTTGTACCAGCGAGGGCTCATCACCCAGCTGTAGTTGCCGTCGAAGTCGCGCTTCTGCGGCATCGGGACCGTCGTCTGGTTCCAGGGGTGGCGCATGTCGACGGGGTTGCCGAGCGGGTCGTGGGTGACGAACGGCTGCTCGTTCGCCCAGTCCTCGTAGTAGGAACTGCCCAGCAGGATACGGATGCCCAGGTTGATGTCGACCAGGTCGTTGGTGACGAGTTCGCCGTCCACGACGACGCCGGGGGTGACGTACATCGCCTTGCCCCACTCGCTCATCGTCTCGTAGCGGTAGTCGCACACGTCGGGGTTCTGCCAGGCGCCCCAGCAGCCGAGCATGATGCGCCGCCGGCCCACCTCCTCGTAGCCGGGCATCGCCTCGTAGAAGAAGTCGAAGACGTCGTCGCTCATCACGACGGCCTTCTTGACGAAGTCGAGCACGCGCACCAGGCGGGAGAGGTAGTCGGTGAAGGTGGTCGGCTCCGGCATCGTGCCGACACCGCCCGGATAGAGCGTGGAGGGATGGACGTGGCGCCCCTCCATCAGGCAGAACATCTCCCGGGTGATCCGGCTGACCTTCAGCGCCTCCTTGTACACCTCGCCCTCGAACGGGTTGTAGGCGCGCATCACGTCGGCGATGGTCCGGTACCCGTGGATGTTCGCGTGGCGTGCCTCGGTGCGCTCAGCCCGCGCCAGGAGGCCGGGGTTGGTGGACTTGACCATGGCTTCGCAGAAGTCGACGAAGACCAGGTTGTCCTGGAAGATCGTGTGGTCGAAGATGTACTCGGCCGCCTCGCCCAGGTTGACGATGGTGTCGGCGAGCATCGGCGGCTTGACGCCATAGGCCATCTGCTGGGCGTAGTTGGAACACGTGGTGTGATTGTCACCGCAGATCCCGCAGATGCGCGACGTGATGAAGCCCGCGTCGCGCGGGTCCTTGCCCCGCATGAAGACGGAGTAGCCCCGGAAGAGGGACGAGGTGCTGTGACACTCCACGACTTCCCGGTTCGCGAAGTCGATCTTCGTGTAGATGCCGAGATTGCCGACGATCCGGGTGATCGGGTCCCAGGACATGTCCACGATCTGCGCGGGTTTGCGCTTGGCGCCCCGCGCCTCGGTTGCCGTCATGTCCGTGTTTTCCTCGCTCTCTTTCGCTTGTCCGGTCTCAGGGGCGCCAGTGGGCGTCGTAACCGCTGGTCAGCTCGGCCTTGGGATGGCGCCACTTGGGCTCGCGGTTGACCGCCATGTTGGTCAGGCCGCGCAGTCGCCGGATCACGGCCCCGTAGGGTCTGATCAGGGCGGCGGAGAAGGTGGCGCCCGTCGGCTCGTCCATGAACGGCATGAAGGCGTCCGGGAAACCGGGCATCGTGCAGCCGATGCAGATGCCCCCGACGTTCGGGCAGCCGCCCACGCCCGCCATCCAGCCGCGCTTGGGCACGTTGCAGTTGACGACCGGACCCCAACAGCCCACCTTGACCATGCACTTGGGCGAGTTGTAGTCCCGGCCGAAGTCGGCCTGCTCGTAGTAGGCGGCGCGGTCGCATCCCTCGTGCACCGTCTTCCCGAACAGCCACTGCGGACGCAGCATGTGGTCCAGCGGGGGCGGCGGTGCCGACCCGGCCGCGTGGTAGAGCACCCAGGTCAGCGTCTCCATGAAGTTCTCGGGCTGGATCGGGCAGCCCGGCACGTTGACGATGGGCAGCCCGCCCTGAGACTTGAACTCCCAGCCCAGATAGTCGGCGAGGCCCATGGAGCCCGTGGGGTTGCCGGCCATCGCGTGGATCCCGCCGTACGTGGCGCACGTACCGGCGGCGACCACCGCCCAGGCGCGGGGAGCGAGGTGGTCGATCCACCAGTTGAGGGTGAGCGGCTCACCCGTTTCGGGGTCGTTGCCGAACGAGGTCCAGTAGCCGTCGCCCTGGATGATCTTCTGGTTGGGGATCGAGCCCTCGATGACCAGGATGAAAGGCTCCAGGTCGCCGCGTGCCGCCGCGCGGAAAGGAGCGAGGAAGTCCTCGCCGCCCATACTGGGCGAGAGCACCTTGTTGTAGAGGTTTACCTTCGGCAGGCCCGGTACGAGCCCGAGGACGATGTCCTCGATGGCGGGCTGACCGGCCGCCGTCATCGAGATGGTGTCGCCGTCGCAGCTCATGCCCTCGGAGATCCACAGGATATGGACCTCGTCGAACCCGCGTGGTTGCTCGGTCTTGTCGTTGCGTCGGCTGACCTTGGTACCGCTTTCCACGGTCATGTGCTCGGCCTCCCTTGCAGTCGGTCCCGGAGTCGGTCGTAGGCCGCGGCCACCGGTCCGGCGAACGCCAGGGCGGGAGACGCGTCGGATGCGTGCGGATGTGGTTCGGTCCTGGCACCGCGCTCGTCAGGGGCGGCGGCGTCCGCGGCCGGTACGGCGCCGGCGGCTGTCGGGGCGAGGGAACGGATGGCTCCGTGCAGCCGGGCCAGCACCTCCGGCGGCATGGTCTCAACCCGGTCCAGGATCGACGCGGCCCGGGCGTCGGTGGCGCGGGCCTCACGTTTCTCGTCGTCCGTGAGCAGCAGCGTCCGCAGGGTCAGGATCTCGTCGATCTCCGCGGCGTCGTGCAGGTCGCCCGGACTCTCCGGCGCCACCTGCGGGTGGTCGGGCAGGATGATCGGGGCGGACAGGACGAGGCCGTCCGATCCCTCCTCGCCGGCGAGCACCGGGAAGGTGTGCAGGTTGCGGCAGTCCCGGACGTGAGCGGCGGCCTCCTCGGGCGGGTCGATGGAGGAGAGGAAGCTGATTCCCTGGCCGCCGATCAACGTGTGCGTCGCGATGAGCGCATGGCGCAGGGCCTCCTCGCGAGGCGTCTCCGGCGGGGTCGCCTCACCGGTGTTCTCCGTGCGCACCCCGAGCCGGTGAAGTCCTCCGGGGCCGGGGAGCCGCTCGGCGTACAGCGTCGTCCGCGCCTCGACGGGGCACCGCTGGCGCACCAACCGCCCCACGCCATCGGGAAGTTCCTCCGTCTCCTCACCGCCAGGAGCGGCCAGGGCGAACTGCCGCTCACCTGCCAGGAGGACGGCCAGCGGAACGACGAGGTCGCTCTCGCGCGGCACCGCCTCGTCGAAGGCCAGATGGACGGCGCCGGCTGTCTCCACGGAGTCCACGGGGGTGTAGCGGCCGTCCTCCTCCCGGAGCTCGACGACCCTCTGCTGCATCTGCAGATAGCGCACGCGCACCTGGACCACGGCCTCGGGCTCTGCCCGTAGCAGGCACTCGGTCTGCTGCTGCCAGGACTCCACGGACCCCGAGATGCTCGGCGCGACGGGGCCGTCGGCCCCCGCCCAGGCACGCGGCGCGAGGATGCCGAACTGCCAGCGCACACGGTTCTTGGGCGACGATCTCCGGTACGGGTAGAGGAGGTAGCCCTCGTAGAGGACGGCGTCGGCCACGGCGCAGGCCTCGTCGACCGCGGAGTGCGCCACGCGCGCGCTCCCGGGCTCCCGGTCAGGGTGGCTCACCGTAGCTCCTCACTTGCCAACTGTCCCTATTGCAGTGGTTTACAACGATCACACCTTTTATCGGATTCGGCGCGCATTGGCGGCGGACGGGTGAGTGGCGCGTCGGCCTGGGAGGACCGCGGAGTGGAGGGACGGTAGGCCCCCAGTTGCCGCCGTTCGGCCATCCGGGTGGTCGCGTCGTGGCCGTCGCGGCGCGTATGAGGGACGGGGACGTGTGCCCCGCGTGGGGGTGGCAGGCTGCGGGCGCTGGGCCGTGCCGTCGCGGCGAGTCGCGGCCCTGCCGGGCGGCACCGCGCTCGCGCGTCGTGGGGGCCGTCGGCCGTTTCGGAGCGCGTACCAAAGGAGCGGAGGCCCGTGGAGACGAGCCCGGTCGACTGCGCCGAACCGTCCGGCCCCGGTGCCGTGGCCACCGAGTCGGCGTACCGCCGGGTGCGAGCGGCCCAGGCCGGTGGCGCGGCGTTCGGAGACGCGAGTGCCTGGGACCTGTTCCGGATGGCGTTCGCCTCGGTGACCCCGCCAGGGGCGCGCCGGCGGTCCGCGTCCGGGGGCGACCTCGCCCGCTCGTGACCGCCCCCCAGGCGCCGGAGTCCTCGTCGCGACGCGTGGCACAGTGAGCCCATGTGCGGTCGATATGTCTCCACCCGCAGCCCCGAGGACCTGGCCCGGCTCTTCCACGTCACCGACTGGAACCGCCAGGACACCCTGGAGCCCAACTGGAACGTCGCCCCGACCGACGACGTATGGGCGGTGCTCGAGCGCGCGCCCCGCGGCGGTGGCACCGTGCGGCGGCAGTTGCGGCCGTTGCGCTGGGGGCTGGTGCCGTCCTGGGCGAAGGACCCGAAGACCGGCGCAAGGATGATCAACGCCCGGGTGGAGACGGTCCACGAGAAGCCGGCCTTCCGTCAGGCCTTCCTCAAACGGCGCTGTCTGCTGCCCGCCGACGGCTTCTACGAGTGGCAGCAGGTCCCGGCGGCCGGCCCGGCGAAGGCGCACAAGCAGCCCTACTTCATCAGCCCCGAGGACGGGCAGGTGATGGCCCTGGCGGGGTTGTACGAGTTCTGGCGGGATCCGGCGGTGGCCGAGGACGACGACCCCGCGGCCTGGTGGACCACCTGCACGGTCATCACCACGGACGCCACCGACGCTGCGGGCCGCATCCACCCGCGCATGCCCCTCGCGGTGCCCCCCGACCAGCAGGACGCCTGGCTGGACCCCGAGCAGCAGGACCCGGCCCGGCTGCACGGAGTGCTGCACCCGCCCGCGGACGGCCGGCTGGCCGTCCGTCCGGTGTCCACGGCCGTCAACAACGTCCGCAACAACGGCCCCCAGCTGCTCGATCCGGTCACACCCTAGGTCCCGGGCAGGTTCGACCCCGGCCGCTCAGTGGCTGCGGACCGGATGCGGCAGTGCGAACCGCACCGCGCTCACCCGTGGCGAGAAGTGGAGCACCGGGGGCCCGGCCGGCGCGGGAAGCCCGGCCGCCGCCGTCAGCGTCTGGCGCAGCTCCACCGCCTCGGCACGGCACAGCGGCCACGGCTCGTGATCCACCGAGGTCTGCCACAGCACCCGGCCGGTGCGGGTGAAGGCCCGCCAGCGGGAGACCAGCCACACGTCCCTCGGATCCGGGTCGATCGGTTCTCCCGGGCGGACGGTGAGGCGGTAGGACGGGAACCCCCCGCGGCGCACTCCGGCATAGCGCACCGTGGCGCCCTCCTTCCGCACCTGCAGGACGCCCAGGTGGTAGGGCGCGCCGATCAGCCACCCCGCCAGCATGGCCGGCACGGCGACCTCCAGGGAGAGGAACCACAAGCCGTCGAGGCCGTCGGGGCGGTGCACGAAGGTGCGCAGATTGGTCTCCGCGAAGGACGACGGAGTCGGTGGCAGAACGCCGGGGCGCAGAGCCGACATGACGAAGGGCGTGAACCCCACCCACGCCGCGTCCTCGTAGGTGTCGACGGTCAGCCCCGGCGGCAGCAGCGCCTGCACGCTCCGCGGGTCGTAGGGCCAGTGGACGAAGGTCTGACTCAGCCACCGTGCCTTGAACAACGGCAGAACGACATGCCGTTCCCTGGTGTACGACACCATGGCCACCAGCCTACGCAGCGGCCCGGCCCCCGGCCGGTCGCAGGCTCGGCGGCCCTGCCCCGAGCGTGCCGCCCCCAGGCCGGCTTCGCGCGGCCCCGCTGCGTCAGGTGTCCTTGTCCTCGACCGGGACGAGTGGGTGGGGCACGGCGATGACAGGGCATCCGGCGTGGCGCAGTACGCCCTGGCTCACCGAGCCCAGCAGCAGACCGGCGAGGCCGCCGTGGCCCCGGGTCCCCACCACCAGGGCCGCCGCATGTGCGGACTCCTCGGCCAGAACCCTCGCCGGATGACCGCTGACCACGTCCAGGCGCAGCTCCACGTCCGGGTACTCCTCGGCGCGACCGGCGGTGGTGCGAGAGAGCAGAAGCCGGCCTTGCTGCCGCGCCTGGTCCTCGTCGAGTGCGCCGAGCAGCCCCGGCTGCCGCACGTACAGCGCCCTCAGGACCGCGCCCCGCAGCGCGGCCTCCTCGAAGGCGAAGGCGACGGCAGTGGCCGAGCGCGCGCTGCCGTCCACGCCGACGACGAGGTACTCGGGCCGGTCGGGCAGGTGTTCCGGCTCGGGCACGACGACCACCGGGCAGCGGGCATGGGCCATGACGGGCAGAGTGATCGAGGTCGGTCCGAACACCTCGGTCATCCGGCTCGGATGCCGGGACCCCAGTACGAGGGCCGTGGCGTCGTGGGCCTGCTCCCGCAGGATCTCCACCGGGTGCCCCTCAGCCAGCATCCCGGTCACCTCGACCTGCGGCTGGCGGGCTTCGGCGAACGCCACCGCCGCCTCGAGGAGATGCTCTCCCGCGTCGTGCAGCGCGTGGTCCCGCGCACTCCAGGAGTGCGGCATGTCCCATCTGCGGAACTCCGTGGTCGGCACGCTGTCGACATGCACCGGGCGCAGCGGCACCCGGCGGCGCGCCGCCTCGTCGGCCGCCCAGGCCAGAGCCGCGCGCCTCGCCGGGTCGGGATCGACGCCGACCACGATGGGCCGACCGCCGTCCGGTCGGGTCATGGTCATCTCCACCAGCGCTGGGCCGGCCCGTCCGATACTGACGTGCGGGCAGCCGCGAACGGCTGCGCGCCCTCGCCCGGGGCGGCGGCTGCCGGGGCCTCCTGGATCGGGCCGCGAGCCGCCGCCGTGGCGCTCCTTCGTTCACCACCAGTCTGTACGCAGGCCCCCGTGCAAGCACAGGCGGACCTGATCTGCTTGGCCCGCCACCAGGAGGTGACCGGCCCGATCGGTGCCTTGACCGCTTCCCACCGGGCCAAGAGGATTCCTCCGGCCGCACGTCCGCAGCGAGTGAGGAGTTCCCCAACCCGATGACTCTCTCGACGCCGGGTCCCGGCTTCCGCCCCCGTGCCGCCCTCGCCATGTCCCAGGAGGCCGCCGCGGCTGTCCTGGACCCCGAGTCGCTCGGCGCACTGGCCGCGATCTGCGCCCTCGCCCCGCCGCCCGTCCTCGACGACCTCACCACCCCGCGGGCCCGGGCTGTCCTCGCCGAGGTCGACCTCCTGGTCACCGGCTGGGGCTGCCCCCCGCTGGGCGCCGCCGCCCTGGCGGCGGCGCCC
>NZ_JBSFJX010000088.1:0-35629 GCF_053598275.1 Streptomyces sp. NPDC001156
CCCAGCGCGTGGACATCCACGACAACCGCTTCGTGCTCGACGAGTCGGTGGTCGGCGCCGAAACAGGGTTCGGCGCCCCCGGCCGGCCGGGTGTGACGCTGGGCGGGACCGCGGATCCGACGGGGTTGTCCGGATCCTTCCGGTACGGTACCCGCGGCCCCCGCACGGACTACTGCGGAGTCATCCGCTCCACCAGGTCCGGGTGCTGGTCCAGCCATGCGGCCACGGCGGCCTCCTCGTGGCCCTGACCGCGGTTCTTGATCTCGCTCTCCAGGCTGCCCAGTTCGGCCTCGCTCATCCGGAAGTTCTTGATCCACTTCGTGAGTTGCGGATACCGGTCCGGGAACGCCCGGGCGGAGATGGTGCGGATCGTGTTGCCCTCGCCGAACAGCTTCTTGTCGTCCTTCAGCTTGGTGAGCTGGTACTCGCTGTAGGCCCAGTGGGGCGACCACAGGACGACGGCTACGGGCTCCTTCTTGGCGTAGGCGCGCTTCAGCTCGGCGAGCATCGCGGGCGTGGAGCCGTCCACGACCTTGTACTCCTTGTCGAGGCCGTAGCCGGGCAGCACCTTCGTCTTCAGGAGGTTCATCTCGCCCGTGCCCGGCTCGATGCCGACGATCCGGCCGCCGAAGGTCTTCCCCTTGCCCTTGAGGTCCTCAAGGGACCTGACGTCCTTGACGTACGAGGGCACGGCGATCTCCAGCGACGTCGGCTGGTACCAGGTGCCGAGATCGGTGAGTTTGTCCTTGCTCTTGTCCCAGTAGTTCTGCTGCGCGTACGGGAGCCACGCGTCGAAGTTGAGGTCGAGGTCGCCGCCCGCCAGACCGGTGTAGACCGGGCCGACGTCCATCTGCTTGAGGTTCAGCTTGTAGCCGCGCCGCTCCAGGACGTTCTTCCACAGGTAGGTCACGGCCACGTCCTCGTCCCAGGGGAACCAGGCGACGTTCAGGGCGCGCTTCGCCTCGGCCGGGCTGCCGGCGGCGGAGTGCTGGACGGGGGCGAGCTTGTCCACGAGCCCGGGGTACTTCTTCAGCCAGGTGCGCACGGCGTCCTGCTGCCTGCCCTGGCCGACCTTGTTGATCTCCGCCTCAAGGCCGGTGAGCTGCTTCTCGTCCATCTTGAAGTTCTTCAGCCAGGTCCCGACGACGGGGTTGTCCTGCGCGAATCCCTTGCGGGAGAGCGTGTGCACCGAATCGCCGCTGCCCCAGGCGCCCATCGGGTCCTTCAGCTTCTTCAGGTCGTAGTCGTTGTACGCCCAGTGCGGCGACCAGAGCGTGACGACGATGGGCTCCTTCTTGGCGTACGCACGCTTGAGCTGCGCGAGCATCGCGGGCGTGGAGCTGTCGACGACCTTGTACTCCTTGTCGAGGCCGTACTTCTTCAGGACCGTGCTCTTGAGCAGGCCCATCTCGCCCGCGCTGGACTCGATGCCGGTGATCTGCCCGCCGAACGTGGCGGCCTTCCCCTTGAGGTCCGCCAGCGAGTCGATGCCCTTCATGTACGAGGGCACGGTCAGCTCCAGCGACGTCGGCCCGTACCAGGAGCCCACGTCGTCGATCCGGCTGCCGTACTTCTTCCAGTACTGCGCGTGCGTCGTCGGCAGCCAGGAGTCGGTCTCGAAGTCGACGTCGCCCTGGGCCAGCGAGGTATACAGCGGTCCGGCGTCGAACTGCTTGACGTCGACCTGGTACCCGCGCTGCTCCAGGATCTCCTTCCACAGGAAGGTGGAGGCGACGCCCTCGTCCCACGGGATGTAGCCGATGGTGATCTTCTTGCCCTGTCCGACGTTCTGTGCGTCGGCGGCGGTGGCGGACTTGTCCGCGCCGCCGAAGACGCCCATGCCGCCGGCGGCCAGCGCGAGCACGACCACACCGATCACGGCCACGGCGGGCCGGGGGCGGTACGACCAGATCTTCAGACCCCGCGCGGCGCGCAGCCGGGCGATCGCACGTCGGCCCAGCGGGGAGACCTGGGTGCCGAGAGCACTGGTCATCCGGTCCAGGTAGATCGCCAGGATGACGATGGCGACCCCGGCCTCGGCACCGAGTCCCACGTTGAGCTGGCCGATCGCCTCGTTCACGTCGCCGCCGAGGCCGCCCGTGCCGACCATGCCCGCGATGGCCGCCATGGACAGGCCCAGCATGATCACCTGGTTGACGCCGGCCATGACCGTGGGCAGGGCGAGCGGCAGCTGGACGCGCAGCAGCGTGTTGCGCGGGGTGGTGCCGAAGGCGTCGGCGGCCTCCACCAGCTCCTTGTCGACCTGGCGAATGCCGAGCTCGGTCATGCGCACGCCGGGTGCGAGGGCGAAGATCAGCGTGGCCACGATGCCGGCGGGCGCGCCGGTGCCGAAGAACAGGATCGCCGGGATGAGGTAGATCATCGCCGGCAGCGTCTGCATGAAGTCGAGCACCGGCCGCACGAGTCCGCTGATCCGTGCGGAGCGGGCCGCCCAGATGCCCACGGGCACGGAGATCACGAGCGCGATGAGGGTCGCCACCAGAACGAGCGACAGGGTCACCATCGCGTCCTGCCACAGCTCCAGGGAGTCGATGAAGGCGAATCCCACGAAGGTGAGGAGGCCGGCGGACGTGCCGCGCAGCCAGAACGCGATCACGGCGAGGATGCCCGCGAGCAGCAGCGGCTCGGGAGCCTGCAGGACGGTGTCGATGCCCTCGAAGGTGCCCTGGAACACGATCTTGCAGAAGTCGAACAGCCACCCCATGTGGTGCAGCAGCCAGTCGACGGCGGAGTTGACCCAGTCGCCGAACGGGATCCTAGGCACGAGCGGTCACCTTCCCGCCCTTGTCCTGCGGGCAGTCGCAGGGCTCGGGCCCCTCCGCCCGGTCGCCGAGGAAACCGACGAGGCGCTGCCGGGGCACGACGCCCACAAGCCGGCGCTCCTCGTCCAGCACTGCGACCGGGTGGCTGACGCCGGCGCTGATCGCGCACAGCTCCACGAACGGCGTGGCGGGCGTCGCGGTCGCGCAGTCGCAGTCCGCCTCGTCGCCCCGCACGGACGTGTCCATGACGGCGCCCGCGGTGAGCACCCTGGAGCGGTCGACGTCCTGGGTGAAGGAGGCGACGTAGTCGTCGGCCGGGTGCACCAGGATGTCCTCGGCGGTGCCGATCTGCACGATCCGGCCGTCCCGCATCACGGCGATGCGGTCGCCGAGGCGCATGGCCTCGTTGAGGTCGTGCGTGATGAAGACGATGGTCTTCTTCAGGGTCTTCTGCAGCTGGAGGAGCTGGTCCTGCATGTCACGGCGGATCAGCGGGTCGAGCGCGCTGAAGGACTCGTCCATCAGCAGCAGATCGGCGTCCGTGGCGAGGGCGCGGGCAAGGCCCACACGCTGCTGCATACCGCCGGACAGCTCGTCGGGCCAGGACTTCTCCCAGCCGGCCAGGCCACACAGGGCGAGCGCCTCGTCGGCACGCTTGACGCGCTCGGCGCGGGGCACGCCCTGCACTTCCAGACCGTAGGCGGCGTTCTCGCGGACGCTGCGGTGCGGGAAGAGCGCGAAGTGCTGGAAGACCATGCTGATCTTCCGTGAGCGGACCTCGCGCAGCTTGCGGGGGCCGAGAGCGGTCAGGTCCTGGCCGTCGAAGCGCACGTGTCCGCCGGTGGGCTCGAGGAGTCCGTTGAGCATGCGCAGCAGCGTGGACTTGCCCGATCCGGACAGGCCCATGACGACGAAGATCTGTCCGGGCGCCACGGTGAAGGAAGCGTCGATCACGGCGGCAGTGGTGCCGTCTGCGCGCAGTTCCTCGCGGCCGGCTCCCTGCCGGAGCCGTTCCACCGCCTCGTCCGGTCGTCTCCCGAACACCTTGTACAGGTGCTCGGCCTCAAGCGTGGCTGCCACTGCGTACCTCTCGTCTCGAAGCCTGCGAGCCGCTGCAAACGTTGAATCTGCAATCGGCATCGCTCCGAGCCGCGCTTGCCCCCGGCTGTCCAGGGCAAACGCCGAGGTGTTTCTCTTCACAAGACGTTAACGGGTGCCACGTAGCGCTCGGCACGGCAGTATGCCGTCAGTGCCGTACGGCATGATGCGCAAGGTGACCCGACGCCTGATGCTCCTCGACACCGCCTCGCTCTACTTCCGCGCCTACTTCGGCGTCCCGGAATCCGTGAAGGCCCCGGACGGCACGCCTGTGAACGCCGTGCGCGGGCTGCTCGAATTCATCGACCGCCTGGTCCGCGACCATCGCCCGGACGACCTGGTCGCCTGCATGGACGCGGACTGGCGCCCGCACTGGCGGGTCGAGCTGATCCCGTCCTACAAGGCGCACCGCGTGGCCGAAGAACACGCGGCGGGCCCGGACGAGGAGGAGGTGCCGGACACGCTGTCCCCGCAGGTGCCGGTGATCGAGGACGTGCTGGACGCGCTGGGCATCGCGCGCGTGGGTGTGGCGGGGTACGAGGCGGACGACGTGATCGGCACGTACACGGCCCGCGCGAAGGGCCCGGTGGACATCGTCACCGGTGACCGCGACCTGTACCAACTGGTCGACGACGCCCGCGGGGTACGCGTGCTGTACCCGCTCAAGGGCGTCGGGACGCTCCAGCTCACCGACGAGGCGTTCCTGCGGGCGAAGTACGGTGTCGACGGACCCGGTTACGCGGATCTGGCACTGCTGCGCGGCGACCCGAGCGACGGGCTGCCGGGGGTGCCGGGCATCGGCGAGAAGACCGCCGCGAAACTGCTCACCGAGTTCGGGGACCTGGCCGGGATCATGGCCGCGGTCGACGACCCGGCGTCCCGGCTCACCCCGGCGCAGCGCAAGCGGCTGGACGAGGCCCGTCCGTATGTCGCGGTGGCGCCCGAGGTGGTCCACGTCGCCGGCGACGTGCCGCTGCCCGAGGTGGACCCGGCCCTGCCTCGTGCCCCGCGCGACCCGGCCGCCGTGGACGCACTCGCGGCCCGCTGGGGCCTCGGCGGCTCCCTGCAGCGCCTGCTCACCACGCTTGGCATGTGACGGTTCCGGCAAGGGGTGTGAGCAAGCCTTCCTGGGAGAGGTGTCTACTGGAACGAGGTGCTAGCTTAGGTAAACCTAAGCGAGGGAACTGGGAGGCCGTCATGGCAGAGCGCCCGGCAGGCGGGGGCCGCAGGACCCACTCCGCGCAGGTCGTCCGCACCGAGCGACTGACCCCGCACATGCAGCGGGTGGTGCTCGGCGGAGACGGCCTGGCCGATTTCACGGTGGGCACCTGCACCGACCACTATGTGAAGCTGCTCTTCCCGGCCGAGGGCGTCACCTACCCGGAACCCTTCGACATGCAGCGCATCCGCGAGGAGGTCCCACGCGACCAGTGGCCGGTGGTCCGCACCTACACCGTGCGTGCCTGGGATCCCGAACACCGCGAGCTGACGCTGGACTTCGTCATCCACGGCGACGAGGGCCTCGCCGGGCCCTGGGCGTTGCGCGTCCAGCCGGGCCAGACCGTGCGCTTCATGGGCCCCGGCGGCGCCTACGCCCCGGACGCCGGCGCCGACTGGCATCTCCTCGCCGGGGACGAGAGCGCGCTGCCCGCGATCGCCGCCGCCCTGGAGGCGATGCCGGAGGGGGTGGAGGCGTACGCCTTCGTGGAGGTCTCGGGCCCCGAGGAGGAGCAGAAGATCGACTCCGATGTCGAGGTGGTCTGGCTGCACCGCGGGGATCGGCCGGTCGGCAAGGCGCTTCTGGAAGCGGTCCGCGCGCTGGAGTTCCCCGAGGGCCGCGTGCACGCCTTCGTGCACGGTGAGGCCAGTTTCGTGAAGGAGCTGCGCCGGCTGCTGCGGGTGGAGCACCACATCGCACGCGAGGACCTGTCGATCTCCGGGTACTGGCGGCTCGGCCACAACGAGGACGGCTGGCAGGCGTCGAAGCGGGAGTGGAACGCGCGGATCGAGGCGGAGCAGGAGGGCGCGGCACCGGCCGCGTGAGACATCGGCAAGGGGGCGGCACCCGCGGGGTGCCGCCCCCTTCGTCGTGCTCCGGACCCCTACACCGAACGCTGGTAGGACCGGAACGTCCGGATCGACAGCCACACCGCGAAGACCGCGAGCGCCAGCAGCGCCCCGCCCCGGCTGCCCACCGCACCCCAGTCAGGGTGCTGGGACATCGCCGAACGGCCTGCGACCATCGCCCAGTTGAGCGGGTTGAAGTCGGCGATGTGCCGCATCCACGAGGGCATCTGGGAGGGCGCCATGAACGCCGAGGACAGGAAGGTGAGCGGGAGCAGCAGGAAGGTGTTGATCCCGATGATCGACTCCCGCTCCTGCACCAGCATGCCCAGCGCGTTGGACAGAGCCCCGAAGACCGTGCCGAGCAGCACGGAGGCGAGCACGAGGATCGCGACCCCGCCGGCACCGCCCGGATAGTCGGCGCCGCCCAGCAGCCCGAGCAGCACGATGATCACCGATTGCAGGGCGGTGATCAGGCCGTTGTTGACGACGTTGCCGTTCATCAGCGCGGCCCGGCTGACCGGTGTGGTCAAGAAGCGGTTGAGCGTGCCCCGCTGGATCTCCTCCAGCGTGCCCATGCCCGCCCACATGTTGGAGCTGAGCGCGCTCATCACGACCACGCCCGGCACCAGGTAGTCCAGGTAGGAGGTGGTGCCGAAGCCGCCGAGCTCCACGACCTTCTTGAAGAGGTTGCCGAACAGGAACAGCCAGATCACCGGCTGGATCAGGGTGATGACGGCGTACGCGGGCTGCCGTGCGAACACCATGAGCTGACGCCGGGTCATGTACCAGGTCTGCGAGACGGCTGTGCTCATCGCGCACCTCCGGCAAGGGCGAGGACACCGGCGTCCTCGGCTTCGGCCTCGGAGAAACGCCGGCCCGCGTAACGCAGGTACACGTCGTCGAGCGAGGGGCGGGCCACGGTCGCCGCGGCGACACCGACCCCGGCGCGCTCGAGCGCCGCCAGCAGCGCGGGCATCGCCGCCGCACCGTCGTCGGCACGTACGCTGGCTCGGCGCCCGTCCAGGTGCACCTCGTGCACACCGGGCAGCCCGACCAGCGCGCCCCTGAGCAGCGTGCGTCCGGCATCGCCGACGGCTTCGCGCAGTTCCAGGTGGACCGCGTCGCCGCGCAGTTCGCCCTTGAGCGAGTCGGGGGTGCCCTCCACGACGACCCGGCCGCGGTCGACGATCGCGATGCGCTCGGCGAGCCGGTCGGCCTCTTCCAGATAGTGCGTGGTGAGCAGGATGGTGAGGCCCTCCTCACCGGCGAGCCGGGCGATCTCCTCCCACATGGCGGTACGAGCTTCCGGGTCGAGTCCGGTGGTGGGCTCGTCGAGGAAGAGCACTTCCGGCCGGTGCACGAGTCCGAGCGCGACGTCGAGACGGCGTCGCATACCACCGGAGTAGCCCTTGACCTGGCGGCCGGCGGCATCGGTGAGCGTGAAGCGCTCGAGCAGCTCGTCCACCCGTGCGTTGACCGCTCGGCCCTTCAAGCCGTAGAGCCTGCCCTGGAGTTGGAGGTTCTCGCGGCCGGTGGCGACCGGGTCGGCACCGGAGTTCTGGGCTACTACGCCGATCGCGCGGCGTACCCGGTCGGGGTGGCGCAGCACGTCGTGGCCTGCGACGGTGGCCGAGCCCGAGTCGGGGCGGGCCAGAGTGGTGAGGATCTTGACGGTGGTGGACTTCCCGGCACCGTTCGGGCCGAGGAGCCCGAAGACGGTGCCCGGCTCGACGGTGATGTCCATGCCGCTCAGCGCGGTGACATCTCCGGAATAGGTCTTGATCAGCTGGCGCGCCTCGACTGCGGGCGCACGGGTGGTCATGACGACTGCTCTCCTTGGACAGCGGGCGGCGGGTCCGCATGCGCGGAGGGCACGCCGCCGGGATCAGCGGATGACGGCTGATCCGTGTGAAGAGCACCGGGCTATCCTGGGTGTGCCGCACCTCGATCGCCTGGGTGTGCCTCACGGCGGATTCAGCTCGGGGTTCGAGACCCTGGCGGGACTGCTGCAACAGCCCTGCCGGGGTCCTTTCCTTGTGGCGGCTACGGACTTTCGCGTTCGCCGCCGTCCAGTTGCGCAAACTCCTCGGGGACCTCCCCCGTCTCACTGAAGGTCCGCCACTCCTTGACGCCGGGTAGCGTGCCCGACCTGATCTCCGCGAGGAAGCCGCGCACCCACGCGGCCTCCGCCTCGATCATGTGGAGTTTGTACTCGGCCTCGACGAGGAAGAGCCGGGGAAGCGTCTCGTAGAGCTTCTCCAGGCCACCGCGCGCGCTCGCGGCCTGCACCTCGAGGGTGTCCAGCCGCTCCCTGAGGAGACGGGCCACCTCGTCGGGGTGGAGCACTCCCATGAGCGAGAGGGCCGCCTCGAAGATGGGGAACTCCTGCGCGGGGACGGCCAGCAGATCCGAGAGCCACTCGGTGGCCTCTTCCCGTCCGGCGTCCGTGATGCCGTAGAGCGTGCGTTCGGGCCGGTTGCCCTGGCGCTGCACATCGGCGACCTCGACGAAACCGTGTTTCTCCAGATTCTGGACGACGGTGTAGAGCGACCCGTAGTTGATCTTCAGACTGGTGTCCTTGCCACGGCGGCGCAGGGTCTGGGCGATCTCGTACGGGTGCATGGGTTTCTCGGTGAGCAGCACCATGACCGCCAGTGCCAGCGGGTTGGCCAGCTTTCGGCGTTTCGTCGCCACGGAGGTTCACCTCGATCCGTCTCCGAATATCCGTTCACGAACATATCGCGACCGGGATCCGGGAGTCAACACACACGATATATCGCGCTCGCGGTGCGCGAGGACTTCGGTGCAGAGCTGGTGGCGGCCCCGCGGTGGCTCCGCGGGACTGGTCGCTGAAAGTCCCCGAAGACGGCCGGCACCGGAATGCCGATCACCTTCCATCCGCCAGGCGCCGGGCAGAGGAGCCGGACGCCGGGGACCCATCCGTCTCATCGGCCAGGCCACCGCGGCACCTCGTACGCTTGGCGGTGATGCGACGTAAGGCCCGGATCCCGCCCTCTCCCCTCCCCCAGCGCGAGGGGGTCGATCCCGTACGGGTGCGGCTCCCGTTCGACGGCGAGTGGGCCACCGTGCGGGACCACCTCGTGGCCCGGCTCGCGGCCGGGGACGGGGTCATCGACGGCATGCTCGACGCGGGCCGGATCGTCGGGGCGGACGGCCGTGCCGTCCCGCCCGACGCGGTGTACGTACCGGGCATGTACGTGTGGTTCCACCGTGCGCTGCCCGACGAGGTGCGGGTGCCCGAGCCGGTCGAGGTGGTCTACCGCGACGAGCACCTCGTCGTCGCCGACAAGCCGCACTTCCTCGCCACCACCCCGCGCGGCAGCCATGTCGCCGAGACCGCCCTCGCCCGGCTGCGCCGCGACCTCGGCATACCGGCCCTGTCGGCCGCCCACCGGCTCGACCGGCTCACCGCCGGGCTGGTTCTGTTCACGGTGCGACCGCACGAGCGCGGCAGCTACCAGACGCTGTTCCGCGACCGGCGGGTCCTCAAGGAGTACGAGGCCGTCGCCCCCTATCGGCCCGAGGTCGCGCTGCCGCTGACCGTCCGCAGCCGGATCGTCAAGGAGCGCGGAGTCATGACGGCCCGGGAGGTCACGGGCGAGCCCAACGCGGTCAGCCGGATCGAACTGCTCGAGCACCACGGCGGGCGCGGGCGCTACCGGCTGCTCCCCCGCACCGGCCAGACCCACCAGCTGCGGGTACACATGAACGCGCTGGGGCTGCCGATCCTCGGCGATCCCCTCTATCCGCTGGTCGCCGACCCACGACCGGACGGTGACTTCCGGAACCCGCTCCAACTGCTGGCGCGGTCGCTGGAGTTCACCGATCCAGTCACGGGGCGCGAGCACCGCTTCGTCAGCGGGCGGGTCCTCCAGGCCTGGTCGGCGTACGACGAGTGGGCCCGATAGCGGCTCAGTCGCCCCGCCACCAGCGCAGCACCCGCTGCCACAGTCCGGGGCGGCTCCGATCGCCGGCCGGGTCCGCCGGGGACGGCCCGGTGGCGGGATGGGGCGACGCCGACGGAGGGGCCGTCGGCTCGGGCGCCGGCCCGGTGGTCTCGGGTCCGGGAGTCGTGATCAGCCAGCCGGGGCGCTGGTGCGGCACCGCGTGCATGGCGGGCCGCTGTGTCACCTCCTGGCGCGGCCTCGGCTCGAACCGCACCGGGAGCTCCACCAGGTGGCGCGAGGCGATGGACCCGGTCCAGCGCAGTTCGTCCTCGTCGCAGTCCAGCCGGATGTCCGGCAGCCGCATCAGTAGCGCGTCGACGCCGGTGTCGGCGATGGCACGGCCGACGTCCTGACCCGGGCACTCGTGCGGGCCGCCACCGAAGGCGAGGTGGGAGCGGTTGCCCTGCATGCCGGCGGCGAGGTCGGGCCGTACCCGGGGGTCGACGTTGCCGGGCGCGATGCCCAGCAGCAGTCCGTCGCCCTTGCGGATGCGCCGGCCGCCCAGTTCGGTGTCCTGCTTGGCGAAGTAGCCGAGGATGGTGCTGAACGGCGGCTCGTCCCACAGGGACTGCTCCACCGCCTCGGGCACCGTCATCTGCCCGCCGTTGAGCTGGGCCCTGAACCGCGGATCGGTGAGCACCACCCGCAGTACGTTGGCGAGGAGGTTGGCGGTGGCCTCGTAGGACGCGATCAGGACGAGGCGCAGATGCTCTCTGATCTCGTCGTCGGTGAGCCCTGCCGGGTGGTTGACCAGGTGGCTGGTGAAGTCGTCCTCGGACTGGGCCCGGCGCGCGGCGGTGAGCCGGGTCAGGGCGTCCACGATGTACTGGTTGCTGGCGATCGCGGTCTCGGTGCCCTTGAGCATGTCGCGGGCGGCATGCACGATGTGGTCGCCGTACTCGTCGGGCATACCGAGGACCTCGCACATCACCGCCATCGGCAGATGGTCGGCGAACTGGCCGACCAGGTCGGCACGGCCCTCCTCGCAGAACCGGTTGACGAGGGCCTGGGTGGCGCGGTTGATGTAGCGGCGCAGCCCCCGGTAGTCGATGGTCGAGATGGCGCCGGTGACGGCACCGCGCAGCCGCAGGTGCTCGTCTCCCTCGGCGTACGAGCAGATGGGCTGCCAGGCGAAGTGCGGTGTCAGCGGGTGGTCGGGCTTGATGTGGCCGGACAGCAGCGGTGCCCAGACCCGGCTGTCCCGGGTGAAGTGCGCGGGGGAACGCACCATGTGCAGGTTCTCGCTGTGTCCGAGCACCACCCAGATCGGCACGTCGTCGTGGAGCAACGCGGGCGCCACCGCACCGTGTTCGGCGCGCATCTTCTCGTACAGGGCTCCCAGGTCCTCCGCCTCTGGGCCGAACAGCCGGTGCGCTCCGCCGGGGCCGCGGCCGTGCGCCGGGCAGCCGGGCGGCGGGACGGGTCCGGCGTCATCTGTACTGGTGAGGTCCCGGCCGGTCAGGGGGTGGGATTCAGGCGTCACGATGATCGCTCCGAGGCTGAGGTTGGGTCCGGTGTCGGGGGCTGGGGACGGGCGATGGGGACGGGTACGACGCGTGCGTGTGCGGGTCAGACGGGCGCGCGGGTCACGGCCAGGGCGTGCAGGAAGCGCATCAGCGTCATCAGCACCTCGCGACTGGAGGCCCGGCGCCGTGCGTCGCACTCCACGATCGGGATCTCGTCGGGCAGGTCGAGTGCCGCCCGGAGTTCCTCCATGGGGTAACGCGGGGCGTCGGGGCAGGAGTTGGCGGCGATCACGAAGGGCACGCCGTGCTCCTCGAGGCGGCCGATGACGTCGAAGCTCACCTCCGGGCGGCGAGTGTCGAGCAGGACGACCGCGCCGAGGGCGCCCTCGAACAGGCCGTTCCACAGGAACCAGAAGCGCTCCTGGCCCGGGGTGCCGAACAGGTACAGCACCAGTTGCTCGGTGATGCTGATCCGGCCGAAGTCCATGGCCACGGTGGTGGCCGTCTTGCTGTCGGAGCCGAAGTTGTCGTCGACCCCGAGGCCTGCCTGGGTCATGGTCTCCTCGGTCGTCAGCGGCCTGATCTCGCTGACCGAACCGACCATGGTCGTCTTGCCCACTCCGAAGCCGCCCACTATCACGATCTTGACCGCGGCCTGCGTGGTGTGCGGCAGGTGGTCCTCGGCCCGTGGACCCGGGATGGTGTCAGAGCCTTTGCAGTCCATGCATCACCGCTTCGAGGAGGGCACGGTCGGGCGTCGCCTGCCGGACGATGGGGGCGCGGGCCTGGACCAGTTCGGCCGCCAGCAGGTCGGTGAGCAACACGGTCACCACGCTGAACGGCAGGCTGAGGCAGGCCGAGATCTCGGCCACGGACAGGGGTGCCCGGCAGAGCCGGAGCAGCGCCGAGTGCTCCGGCGTGGCCGTGGGCGGTGGGTCGGCGCTCGCCACGATCAGGGTGACCAGGTCGATGGGGGCCCGCTCGCCCCCGTCGGTCGCGCCGGTGAGGATGTACAACCGCTCGGGGTTCTTCGCCTCGCCCTCCTTCCCGGTGCCCGCTATATCGAGTGTGCCGGGTGTGTCGGGCTCCGGCGGAGGCTGCTGTTCGGGGTGACGCCGACGGCGTTGCGGAGGAGTCATACGGCCTGCCCGTTGCGGCGTGGCGGACTTGCGAGGTGGGAGCCGATGCGTAGGACCAGGTCGCGCATCCGGTTGCTCATCAGCCCGGCCTCCGCGACGGTGTCGGCGAGCACGGCCAGGTACGCGTTGGGGCCTGCCGCCATCATGTAGAAGTAGCCGCCGTCGATCTCGATGATGACCATGCGCATCCGGCCGTCGCTGTCCGGGATCTCGGCGGCGACGGCTCCGGCCAGGCTCTGCAGTCCGGCGCAGGCCGCGGCGACCCGGTCGGCCGCGTCGGGGTCACCGCCGTAGCGGGCGATGCGCAGTCCGTCGGCGGAGAGCACCACGACCTGGTGCACGCCCGGTACGCCGTCGGCGAGTTCCTTCAGCAACCAGTCGAAGTTGCCTCGCTGCTGGATCACTTGAAGTCCCCCTCGTCGGCCTGGGCGGCTGCCGGTTCGTCGTCGGTGAAGTGCGGATCGCCGGCCGGAGGCCCGGCGGAGAAGGCGTTGGGATCCGGGTCGGCCTTGAGCCCGTGCATGAACGCCTCGACCCATAGCCCGGGTGGCGGCTCCTCCTTCTCCGGATCCGGCTCCGGCGCCCACGGAGAGTGCGTCGCGGCCTCCGCGGCCTTGGCCGCCGCCTCGGCCGCGGCGGCCTCCGCGATCCGCTGGCTCAGCGGGATCTTGACCCGGCTGCGACGCTGCGGCAGCCCGCCCGCGGTCCACTCGGTGACCACCGGGACGTCGTCCTCCATGGCGATCTGCTCCGGGATCCGGGGCCCGGTGGTGGGGCGGCGCTTCTTGGCCTTGCGCTCGGGGCCCTCGACCCCGTCGTTGTCCAGGGTCGGCACCGAGGTGGCGCCGATGCCGTGGGCGAACCCCGGCGCGGGGTCGGTGGTGAGCATGTCGTTGGGGATCACGACGATGGCGCGGACGCCGCCGTAGGCGGACTGCCGCAGCGAGACATGCATGTTGAACATCGACGACAGGCGCCCGACGACGGCGAGCCCGAGGCGCGGGGCCTCGCCGAGCTCCTGCACGTCGACACCGGCCTGTGCCTCGGCGAGCTTGCGTTCGACCCTGGTGCGGCTCTCCTCGCTGAGGCTGATGCCGCCGTCCTCGATCTCCACGGCGATGCCGGTCTGCACTTCGGTGGCGGTGACGTGCACCTTGGTCTGGGGCGGCGAGTAGCGCGTCGCGTTGTCGAGGAGTTCGGCGGCGGCGTGGATGATCGGCTCGACCGAGATGCCCTTGATGTTGACCTCGGCGATGGAGTGCAGCTCGATACGGCGGTACTCCAGGATGCGGGACATCGCGCCGCGCAGCACGCTGTACAGCGGGACGGGCTGGGGCCACTGGCGCCCGGGGCGGCCGCCGCCGAGGACGGCGATGGAGTCGGCGAGGCGTCCGATCAGCGCGGTGCCGTGGTCGATGCGCAACAGGTCGTCGAAGACCTCGGGGCTGCGGCCGTGGTCCTCCTCCATCTCCCTGAGTTCCTTGGCCTGCTGATGGACGATGGCCTGGACGCGGCGGGCGATGTTGACGAAGGCGCGCTGCGAGGAGTCGCGCATCGCGATCTCGCGGTCGACGATCTGGAGCAAGGTCCGCAGAAGGTGCCGCTGCGGCTGGGGAAGGCCGCGGAACTGCGGACTGCGGTCGACGACCGTGCGGATCACCTCGGCGGGAGAGACGCCGCCGCGCAGGGTGTCGAGGGCCCGGGGCAGGATCTCGCTGCGGAAGTACTCGATGTCGTCGTCCTGGGAGGCGATGCGCTGTTCCAGGTAGGCGGTGCGCTGTGCGAAGTCGGCGCGCAGGGCGCGGACGGTGCGGCCGCGGCGTGCCGCCAGCGCCGCGACGGCCGTCACCAGGCCCGTGGCGACGGCTCCGCACCAGCCGACCGTGGCCCGGGCCTGATCCGGGACCACCGCTGCGGCGGCCCCCGTCGCCGCCGCCATCAGTATGACGGGCAGCAACAACTCGCGCGCGTAGGGAAGTTCACGGCCACCGGGAGGCGATTGGACACTCACCATGTATGCCCTCTGAGACGAATCGGCTGTTTCGGGAGACTTGCAGCGGGAAGGCGGGGGTATATCCCGGATCAGGCGTGGGGATAAAACGGAATTCTCTGTACATTTTATGAGCAGACGAGCGATTTCACATCAACTCGGTGCGTCGCGGGCGAGCTTAGTCCGGCCGGATCATCGCCGTGTCATATTCAGCAAGCACCTGAAATGCCTTCAGGGGCGGGAGTAATCTCAGCCTATTTACACGCTGCGGCATTATTTGAACACGCAACGTCACGGCGTACTGGTATGCGAGTCAGGCCGCTCTCCGAACGAACACCCGCTTTGCAGGGGTGCGTTGAGGGAGTGTCAAGCCCCGGCGACGCGCAGTGCAGCGTCCGCCGTCGCCGGCGTCCTGTGCGAGCCGAGCGCCCTCGCGGACGCCGAGGACATCACGCGGTACGGGGCTGGCGGGCCTGTCTGAACCGCCGCGCGGGCCGGCGCCCCTGAGGGGCCCTGGAGCGGCAGGCGGCTCCGCCGCGCGGGCGCGATCGACCGAACACGGTCCGCAAGCCGCAGAGCCGCCTGCCGCTCCGATATCTCAGGCGCGGGTGACCGTCACCCCACCGAGGAGTACGCCACCACACCGCGCAGCAACGCGTCGACCGCCTTGCGCGCGTTCTTCGCCACGGTCGAGCCCTCCACGGGCGCGGCGGCCGAGATCTGGCCGAGGACGTCGATGACCTGCTTGCACCAGCGCACGAAGTCGCCGGCCGGCATCTCGGCCTCGCGCAGCACCTCGTCGAGGCCCTTGCCGCTCGCCCACATGTAGGCGGCCCAGGCGAAACCGAGGTCCGGCTCGCGCTGGCCGACGCCCTCGGTCTGGTTGATCCGGAACTCCTCCTCGAGGCCGTCGAGCCGGCCCCAGATGCGCACCATCTCGCCGAGCGCGGCCTTGGCCTTGCCCGACGGCAGCTTCGGCGCCATCGCGTCGTCACCCACCCGGGCCTCGTACACCAACGCCGAGACACACGCGGCCAATTCGGGCGGGGCGAGGCCCTCCCAGACACCCTCGCGCAGGCATTCACTGGCGAGCAGGTCCAGTTCACCGTACAGCCGCGCGAGGCGCTTTCCGTTCGCGGTCACCTCGTTGGCGCGCAGGTAGTCCAGCTCCGTGAGCAGGGCGACGATGCGGTCGAAGGTGCGGGCGATGGTGTTCGTCCGGCCCTCGATACGGCGCTCCAGCTGGGAGGTGTCGCGCGACAGGCGGTGGTAGCGCTCGGCCCAACGGGCGTGGTCCTCACGGTCGTTGCACCCATGACAGGGGTGGGCGCGCAGGGCCGTGCGCAGCCGGGCGATCTCACGGTCGTCGGCGGCCGCGGACCGCTTCTTGCGGTGCCGCTCCGCCGGGATGTGGCCGGCCTTGGTGCGCAGCGCGGAGGCGAGGTCCCGACGGGACTGCGGTGAGCGTGGGTTGAACGACTTCGGGATGCGCATCCGCTCCAGCGGCTCGACCGGCACCGGGAAGTCCATGGACGCGAGCCGTTTCACCTGCCGCTCGGCGGTCAGCACCAGGGGGCGCGGGCCGTCCTGGTGCTCGAAACCGCGATGGCCGTTGGAACGGCCGGCCGGCAGCCCGGGGTCGAGCACCAGGGCGAGGCCCGCGTACTTGCCGGTGGGGACGTGGATGACGTCGCCGGGCTTGAGCTTCTCCAGGGCGACCGCCGCCTCGGCGCGGCGCTGTGCGACGCCCTGCCGGGCCAGCTCCGTCTCACGGTCCTTCAGTTCGCGGCGCAGCCGGGCGTATTCCTCGAAGTCGCCGAGGTGGCAGGTCATGGACTCCTTGTAGCCCTCGAGCCCCTCTTCGTTGCGCTGGACCTGGCGCGAGATGCCGACGACCGACTTGTCGGCCTGGAACTGCGCGAAGGACGTCTCGAGGAGTTCGCGCGAGCGGTGCCGGCCGAACTGCTCGACCAGGTTGACGGCCATGTTGTACGACGGCCGGAAGCTGGAGCGCAGCGGATAGGTACGCGTGCCCGCGAGGCCCGCGAGGTGCTCGGGGCTCATTCCGCGCTGCCACAGCACGACCGCGTGGCCCTCGACATCGATGCCGCGGCGGCCGGCGCGGCCGGTCAGCTGGGTGTATTCGCCGGGCGTGATGTCCGCGTGCTGCTCGCCGTTCCACTTGACGAGCTTCTCCAGCACCACCGAGCGGGCGGGCATGTTGATGCCGAGCGCCAGGGTCTCGGTGGCGAACACGGCCTTGACCAGGCCGCGTACGAAGAGCTCCTCGACGACCTCCTTGAACGTCGGCAGCATGCCCGCGTGGTGGGCGGCGATACCGCGCTCGAGACCCTCCAGCCACTCGTAGTAGCCCAGGACGTGCAGGTCCTCGGGCGGGATCGAGGCGGTGCGCTCCTCGACGAGGGCACGCACCTGCTCGCGCTCCTCCTCGCTGTTGAGCCGCAGCCCTGCGTACAGGCACTGCTCGACGGCGGCCTCGCAGGCGGCCCTGCTGAAGATGAACGTGATGGCGGGCAGCAGGCTTTCGGCGTCGAGCCGTTCGATGACCTCCGGTCTGCTGGGCGTCCACACCCGGGCGCGCTGTCTGCGCTCCCGCTCGCGGTCGGCCTCGCGCATGGCGCGACCGCGCCGACGGTCCGTGTAGGAGGGGCGGCTCGCCTCCATCCGGGCCAGACGGGTCAGGTCGGGGTTGACGGCCTTCCGATGGCCCTCACCCTCCTCGAACAGGTCGTACATCCGGCGCCCGGCCAGCACGTGCTGGAACAGGGGCACGGGCCGGTGCTCGGAGACGATCACCTCGGTGTCGCCGCGGACGGTGTCGAGCCAGTCGCCGAACTCCTCGGCGTTCGACACGGTCGCCGACAGTGACACCAGCGTCACCGACTCGGGCAGATGGATGATGACCTCCTCCCACACGGCGCCGCGGAAGCGGTCGGAGAGGTAGTGCACCTCGTCCATGACCACGTAGCCGAGGCCGAGGAGGCTCTGCGAACCCGCGTAGAGCATGTTCCGCAGGACCTCGGTGGTCATCACGACGATCGGGGCGTCCGAGTTGACGCTGTTGTCGCCGGTGAGGAGGCCGACCTTGTCCGCGCCGTAGCGGCGGCACAGGTCCGAGTACTTCTGGTTCGACAGCGCCTTGATGGGTGTCGTGTAGAAGCATTTCTTGCCCTGCCGCAGGGCGAGGTGGACGGCGAACTCGCCCACGATCGTCTTGCCGGAGCCGGTGGGCGCGGCCACCAGTACGCCCTTCCCCGCCTCGAGCGCCTCGCAGGCCTCGATCTGGAAGGGGTCGAGGCCGAAGTCGTACATCTCGCGGAAGGAGGCGAGCGCGGTGGCCTGCTCGGCAGCGCGCCTGCGGGCTGCCGCGTACCGCTCGGCCGGTGAGAGGTCCTGTGTCATCGTACTTTCGAGCGTACCGGCCTCACTGACAACGGGACGATCATTATCAGGATCGGGCCCGTGACCGGCGCGGGAACGGCAAGGGCCCCGACCGGTTACACCGGTGGGGCCCGCGGACTGCGACGGTCGCGGAACGCTCCGCTACCGTGCCGGTCAGGTCAGGTCACGTCGTCGTAGCCGTTGACCCGGTCCGTGCCGGAGGGCTCGGCCGGGGCACCGCCCGCCGAGACCGACTCGACCTCGCCGATGTCCTCGGGGGTGAGGTCCAGGTCGGAGGCCTCGTCGTCGCCCGGTCCTCCGGCGTCGCGGATCCGCTTGCGCCGGTCGTTGAGCAGCGAGAAGGCGACCGCGCCGAAGTAGAGCACCCAGATCGGCCCGGCCAGCGCCAGCATGGAGATCGGGTCGGTGCTCGGGGTGGCCACAGCCGCGAAGACCGTGATGCCGAGGATCATGGCCCGCCACCAGCCGAGCATCCGCTGGCCGGTGAGCACCCCGGTGAGGTTGAGCATGATCAGCAGCAGGGGCAGCTCGAAGGAGAGCCCGAAGACGACGACCATGCGCGTGACGAGCTGGAGCAGGTCGTCGAGCGGCAGCAGGTTGTCCACGCCGGTCGGCGTGAAGTCGATGAGCACCTTCGCGGTGGTGGGCAGCACCCGGTAGGCGAAGAACGCGCCGCCGAGGAAGAGCGGAACGCCGGTGCCCACGAACGCGTAGGCGTACTTCCGCTCGTGCCGGTGCAGGCCCGGCGCGACGAACGCCCACAGCTGGTACAGCCAGACCGGCGAGGCGAACACGACACCGGCCATGAGAGAGACCTGCAGCGCCAGGGTGAAGGGGGCGAGCAGGCCGTTGATCGTGATCCGCGCACACTGGGTGTGGTCAGTCGACTTCGCCAGTTCCGCGAAGCTCTTCCCGCAGCCGACCGAGTCGAGGATCGGCTTGGTGAGGAAGTTGATGATGTCGTTGTAGAAGAAGGCAGCGACGATGGTGACCAGGATGATGGCCAACATCGCCTTCGCGAGCCGGTTGCGGAGCTCACGAAGGTGGTCCGCAAGGGGCATCCGCCCCTCGGGGTCCTTCTCCTTGCGGGCAGGCTTGGGCAACCCACGTCCTCATCTCATGCGGCGGGCCGATGGATCCCGGCCCTGCGTCAGCGCTGGGTGGTGTCCGTGGGCTCGTTGACCGGGCGGGAGCTGGTCACGTCACCGGGGGCCGCCTGGATGGTGCGCTGCGCGGACGCCTCGTCGTTCGGCGGGCCGGCGGGGGCGGACGGCTTGCCGTCGTCCTTCATCGCCTTGGCCTCGCTCTTCAGGATGCGCGCGGACTTGCCGAGGGAGCGCGCCATGTCCGGAAGCTTCTTCGCGCCGAACAGCAGGATGATGACGACGAGGATGAGAATGATCTCGGGAGCTCCGAGCCTTCCGAACATAAGTCTTTACCTTCTCACCGAGGCGGCATGGGTGGGCGTGCTGCCCGAACAGTCGGACATGTGTCCGACGCCCGTTCAGCGATCGTAACGCCCAGGGGTGAACGTGGGGCAATCCCTGTGCGTACTCCCGGTCTGCGGTCCGAGCCTCTATCTGCGGGCCGCGATCAGAGCGTACCTGTCCACGGACGGAAGAAGACAGGCTGTGGCAATCCATCCCCTGTCGGCGGGCGGCAGATGTGCGGCACACGGAGACCCCATTGAACTGGGTGCGCGTCTGCGGAAACGTCCCCGCACAGGGCGTCGGCCGAACCGGTGCCCGCTGCGGACTCACACCCTGTTCATATCCGTTCCGCGGCACGGGCGGCGCCGACGGACACCCGCTCCAGGTCCTCCGCGGCGCGGTTGATACGGCGCGTCGAGTCCGCGACCTGCCGGCCGAGGCGCTCCGCCTCCACGAAGACGCGGACGGCGAGCACACCCAGAACGGCGAGCCCCAGGAACCCGAGGGCGATCGCGAGCATCGGCCAGAACATGACGTCGAGCCTAGAGGGTGGAGTGCAGCCGCAGGGTCCGCACCCCGCCCCCGGTGAGCAGTTCGACGATGCGGTCCCCCGCCGGCTTGCGGACCGAGGCGCCGCACTCGGGGCAGGTGAACGAGTAGAAGGTGGTCTTGCTGGTGGCACCGATGGCCAGCCGCAGCGCGCTCGCCCCCAGCTCGAAGCGGGCCCGGCAGTCCGGGCAGCCGGCCCTGAAGACCACGTCCGCCACCCTTCTCATACCGGCGAACGCCGTCCGCACCGACACCTCCGCGGCCTCGGCCGCCTGCGCCGCCGCATCGGCCGGAGCCTCGGGCAGCTCGGGAGTTCCAGACTTCGCCGACGTGCTCACAGCCCCTGCTCCTGCCTGTCGTACAGCCCGTCCTGAACCCCGTCCGGCCTGTCGTACGCCTCGAGCGCCTCGGCCGCCGCCCGGCGGGCGCTGTCCGCGAGGTCCTGCGGCGACACGATCCGTCCGTCGCGCCCGAGCCGCAGTGCCAGCCGGCGCAGCGACGCAGGATCCGGGGTCCGCAAGGTGATACGCAGCCCGCCGTCCGGCAACTCATCCGCGCTGTCGTGCGGGTAGTACTCGGCGACCCAGCGACCACCCGGACCGACCTCGACGACCACCTCGGGGTCCTCGGCGGCGGGCTGGACGAGTCCCTCGGAGAGGTCGCGCAGCTCGACCTCCGGAGGCGCCGAGGGTTCGTCCAGAATCCTGATCTCGGCGACCCGGTCCAGCCGGAAGGT
This sequence comes from Streptomyces sp. NPDC001156, assembly GCF_053598275.1. Classification (NCBI taxonomy): domain Bacteria; kingdom Bacillati; phylum Actinomycetota; class Actinomycetes; order Kitasatosporales; family Streptomycetaceae; genus Streptomyces; species Streptomyces sp. NPDC001156. The sequence continues at coordinate 20,650 of NZ_JBSFJX010000088.1, forward strand.
GCGCCGCGCCTCCGAGCGCCGGCACCACGCCTCCACATAGGTGTGGCCCACGCTGACCAGGCGGATCGGGTCGATCTCGCGCTCGGTGACCTCGTCCCGGGCCGGCGAGTAGTAGCGGATCCACAGGCGGCGGCGCTCGGAGATGGCCCGATCGACGTCCGCGAAGACCCCGCCCTCGGACTCGAAGGTCACCGAGAGCCGCGAGCTGGCACCCGCCGCCTCACCGGCCGCGGTCTCCACCTTGGCGGTGGCCCGCAGCAGCGCCTGCCGGTCGCCCTCCCGCAGACCCGGCAGGGTGGCCACGGCCCGCGCGGCCACCAGCAGCGCGGTCGCCTCGTCGGCCGCCAGGCGCAGCGGCTCGGCGGCCTCCGCGCCGAGCGCGGCCGGGTTGTGCCACCAGATGCGCTCGCCGTCGGTGTCGATGTCCAGCAGATCGCCGCCCCGGAAGCTGGTGCCGCACATCGGCAGCACATCGAGGTCCGAGACCAGCTCGTCCTCGGTGATCCCGAAGGCCCGGGCGACGTCCTCGATTCGGGCGCCGGGGCGCTCCCGCAGATAGGTCACCAGGGAGAGCATCCGCCGGGTCTGGTCGATGGCGTTCGCCGGTCTGGCCGGTTTGGCTGCCACTGTCGTACCTCTCCTCCTCAGCCCTTGGCCACGGCGCGCAGCCGGTCCACGACGTCGGAACGGAGCTCCGCCGGCTCCAGGACGACGACGTCCGGCCCGAACTCGACCAGCCAGGCGTCCAGACCGTGCCCGTACGGAATCTCCAACTCGTCCCAGCCGTCGCCGAGTTCCCGCACGGCGGTGGCCTTCGCACGAAGGGGGTAGCCCGCGTCCGTGCGCAGCCGGATCCGGGCCGTGCGGTCGGCCGTCTCCCCCGCCCAGCTCGCCACGGTCTCGCGGACGGTGACCACGTCGGGCACCTGCGCGGTGAAGCCGCCGCCGCGGCTGCGCACCTTGCCGGTGATCCGGGAGAGCCGGAAGACGCGCTCGGCGTTCCGGTCGCGGTCCCAGCCGGCCAGATACCAGTGGCCGCGCCAGCACTCGAGCGCCCAGGGCTCGACCTGCCGGGTCTCGGGGCGGGCGGCGTTGGCCTTGCGGTAGTCGAAGACGACCGGGCGGCGGTCGCGGCAGGCGAGCATCAGCGGCTCGAACGCCGCCTCGTGCACCGGGATGCGCGGCTCCAGCGCCCCGTGGGCCTCGTAGGGGTCGACGTCCTCGGGAAGTCCGGCCGCGCGGAGCTTCTGCAGCGCGCCGCTCGCGGCTCCGGCGAGGCGGGCCTGCTGCCAGACCTTGGCGGCCAGACCGAGCGCGGCGGCCTCCTCGGCGTCCAGCGTGATCGGCGGGAGACGGTTGCTGTCACGGCGGGCGAGATAGCCGACCTCGCCGTCCAGGTTCTCCACGGTCTCGATGACCAGGCCCAGCTCGCGCAGGTCGTCCTTGTCGCGCTCGAACATGCGGTTGAAGGAGTCGTCGGAGCCGCCCGTGCCCTTCTCCGGCCCGAACGCCTCGACATACGCCTCGATGGACTCGCGCAGCTCCCGCTTGCTGAGCGGCCGCCGCGTCCCCAGCAGACACAGCGCCAGGTTCATCAGCCGCTCGGCCTTGGCAATGGCCATCGACGCCCTTCGCCTCCCCATGATGCTTACGATCGACGACCGTACCGCTCGCGGGTGTCCCGGCAAAAGCCGAAGGCCCATGCCCGCACAGGCATGGGCCTCAGATGATCGTTTCCGGTCGGGCACCGTGCCGCCGTCGTACGGCGACCGGCCCCGGTCCGACGACACCCGCCCGGGCCGGATCCGGCGCATCGGCCGCACCCCGACCACCGGCGCGCGGCGACCGGTCCGCGCCCGACGCGACACGCCCGACGCGACGGCGGGCGCACCCAGCGGGGCAGCGGTCACCCATCCCCGGATCACCACTCAGGGGATCCGGGAGGAGAGTGACCGCAGGAAGGTGACCGGACCCCGGATCAGACCGCGACCAGGTCGCAGACGAAGATCAGAGTCTCGCCAGGCTTGATCCGGCCGCCCGCGCCACGGTCGCCGTAGGCGAGGTGCGCCGGAATGGTCAGCTGGCGACGGCCGCCGACCTTCATGCCCTGCACGCCCTGGTCCCAGCCCTTGATGACCTGACCCACACCGAGCTGGAACTTCAGCGGCGTGCCACGGTTCCAGGACGCGTCGAACTCCTCGCCCGTGGAGAAGGCCACGCCCACGTAGTGGACGGAGACGGTGTCGCCCGCCTTGGCCTCCGGGCCGTCACCCTCCCAAATGTCCTTGATCTCGAGGTCGGCCGGGGGCTCGCCGCCCGGGAAGTCGATCTCGGGCTTGTCGATGCTCACGTCAATAGCTCCTGCTAGTTCGTGTTGAGGCCATTGCGGCACTTCCGACACTCTCACATCCCTGAAGGCGTTACATCTTCGCCAGGATGTCGACCGAGAAGACGAGGGTGGAGTCCTTCTTGATGCTGCTGCCGGGGGGCGGGTTGTCGCCGTACCCCAGCTTCGGCGGGACGACGATGAGGACACGGCTGCCCACCTTCTTGCCGGTCAGCCCCTCGGCCCAGCCCTTGACGACCTGCTGCAGCGAGAACGACGCGAGCTGGCCGCGGCTGTACGTGGAGTCGAACTCCTTGCCGGTGTCCCACAGCACGCCCTTGTACTGCACCAGCACCGTGCTGTCCGCGGTGACCGCCGGGCCGTCGCCCTCCAGCACGTAGTTCGACACGAGGCCCGTCGGGGCCTTCGTCTTCGGCACGTCGATGGAGGGGGCCTTGCCGTCGGTGTTCGTGCCCACCTTCGGCAGGTCCGCCCTGTTCTGCGGGACCGCCGTGCCCTTCGCGGAGCTCTTCCCGTTGAAGGCGTTCTCGATGTCCACCACGAAGACCAGCGTGTCGGTGCCCTTGATACCCGCCTGGGTATTGCCCTGCGCGCCGTACCCCCAGGTCGGGGGCACGGCCATCTCCACCCGGCTGCCGACCTTCTTGCCCGGCAGCGCATACCGCCAGCCGTCGATGATGCCGCCCGGGGCCAGCTGGATCACCAGCGGCGTCTTGCGGTCGTAGGAGTTGTCGAAGACCTTGGCCGTGCTCCAGATCTGGCCCAGGTAGTTCGCCTGGATGTAGTCGTTCTCCGCGACCGGCTGGCCGGTGCCCGGGATCACCGTCCTGACCGCCAGGTCCTGCGGCGGGGCGCCGGGCCCCTTGGCGATGATCGGTTTCTCGCCGAACTTGGTACCCGCGGTGATGGCCGGCAGCGGCCCCTCGACGATCTTCGGCGAGGGAGCGGCGGAGGTGGCGGGCGCCGAGGGGGACGGACTTGCGCTGGCCTTGCTCTTGCCGGACCCGCCGCCGCATCCGGCGAGCGTGACCAGTCCGGCGGGCAGGGCGGCAAGGAGGAGTGAACGTCGGCGCACGGTGGGGCCTCGTAATCGGTCGATCTTGATTGATGGCGTGCGCGCAACTCTACGGCGTGAGGAGGGCGCCGCACGGCAAACGTGCGACGCCCGCGTTGCGTTCCGGCGATATCCGGGGAACGCCTCCTCACATTCCGGCGATCAGCTTCTCCACCCGGTCGTCCACCGACCGGAACGGGTCCTTGCACAACACGGTGCGCTGCGCCTGGTCGTTGAGCTTCAGATGCACCCAGTCCACCGTGAAGTCACGGCGCTGTTCCTGCGCACGGCGGATGAAGTCGCCGCGCAGCCGAGCCCGAGTGGTCTGCGGAGGAACCGACTTGCCCTCGAAGATCTTCAAGTCGTTGCAGATCCGGGTGGCTTGGCCCTTCTTCTCCAGCAGGTAGTACAGGCCGCGGCGACGGTGGATGTCGTGGTAGGCGAGGTCTATCTGAGCGACCCGCGGATGCGACATCGTCATGTTGTGCTTGGCCCGGTACCGCTCGATCAGCTTGTACTTCATCACCCAGTCGATCTCGGTGCCGATCCGGTCCAGGTCCTCCGCCTCGATGGCGTCCAGCGTGCGGCCCCACAGCTCCAGGACCTGCTCCACGATGCCCGTACGGATCCCGCGGCGCTCGCAGAAGTCCACGGCCTTCTCGTAGTACTCGCGCTGCACCTCCAGGGCGGAGGCCTCACGACCGCTCGCCAGGCGCACCTTGCGGCGGCCCGTGATGTCGTGGCTGACCTCGCGGATCGCCCGGATCGGGTTCTCCAGGGTGAGATCCCGCATCACCGTGCCCGCCTCGATCATGCGCAGCACCAGGTCGGTCGCGCCGACCTTGAGCAGCATGGTCGTCTCGGACATGTTCGAGTCGCCCACGATGACGTGCAGGCGGCGGTAGCGCTCGGCGTCCGCGTGCGGCTCGTCACGCGTGTTGATGATGGGCCGGGAACGCGTCGTCGCCGAGCTGACGCCCTCCCAGATGTGCTCGGCGCGCTGGCTCACGCAGTACACGGCACCCCGCGGCGTCTGCAGCACCTTGCCGGCGCCGCACAGCAGCTGCCGCGTGACCAGGAACGGGATCAGGATGTCCGCAAGCCGCGAGAACTCGCCGTGCCGCGCCACCAGGTAGTTCTCGTGGCAACCGTAGGAGTTGCCCGCCGAGTCGGTGTTGTTCTTGAAGAGATAGACGTCGCCCGCGATTCCCTCCTCGTGCAGGCGGCGTTCGGCATCGACCAGGAGCCCTTCGAGAATGCGCTCGCCAGCCTTGTCGTGGGTGACCAGTTCGATCACGTTGTCACATTCGGGTGTCGCATATTCCGGATGTGAGCCCACGTCGAGATACAGGCGGGCACCATTCCGCAGAAACACATTGCTGCTGCGGCCCCATGACACGACACGGCGGAAGAGGTACCGCGCCACCTCGTCAGGCGACAGGCGGCGCTGTCCCCTGAACGTGCACGTGACGCCGTACTCGTTCTCCAGCCCGAAAATGCGGCGGTCCATGAGTGAACATTACGCCCGATCCCCCGAGCTGAAACGAGGTTCGACAGCACGGTTTGGATCATTTTCCGGTGAAGCTGCAACCACCGCACCCCCAGCGGGAACTGCGAGGACCCGCCCCGTCGCCAGCAGCACCAGCAAGGACACCGCTCCGGCGGCACCCGGCAGCGCGAACCCCCACAGTGCGCCGCCCGCCTGCACGACCGGCCCCGCAAGCCCCGTACCGACCGACGCCCCCACTGTGAACGTCGTCACGAGCCACGAGAACGCCTCCGTGACCGTCCCGCTCGGCGCATGCCGGTCCACGATGATGAACGCACAGGCGATACAAGGCGCCAGGAACACTCCCGCGAGCGCCGTGAGCAGCACCATCGCCACCACACCCGGCATCAGCATGAGCGGCAGATAACACACCGCCAGAAGCCCCACGAGCACGCGCAGTCGCCGCTCCGGCGCACCCGACCACTGCCGCGCCCCGTACACGGTGCCTCCGACCAGGGCCCCGAGCCCCAGAGCGGCCATCAGCCAGCCGTACACCCCGTCGCCGCCGTGACCGTCGGCGTACGAGACGGCCGCCACCGTGATGGAGCCCAGCGCGATCCCCACGGACAGGAACGCGCCGAGCAGCGCCAGCAGCCCCCGCGAACGCAGGGCACCGAGCCAGTGCGCCTCACGCGGCGCCGAGCTCCACCCGCGTGACGGCGGCGAGACGACGACCGACAGCGCCCCCAGGACACCGATGACATTGAGTACGACCAGGGCCACTCGGGCGGACCACACGGCCGCACACACGGTCACCAGCAGCGGGCCGACGGTGAACATCACCTCCTGGGCGACGGCATCCATCGCGTACGCCGTGGGCACCTGCTCCTTGCGGCGCAGCACGACCGGCCACAGAGCACGCAGACCGCCCTCCAGAGGCGGCGTGAACAGTCCGGCGACCGCGACGGCGGCATACGCCCATCCGGGTGGCTCGACGCCCATCAGGGCGAACCCGGTCATCGCGAGGGCGGAGACCACCGCGGCCGGGAGCTGCACCCGCGGCTGCCCGCGCAGATCCACGAGACGGCCGAGCAGGGGCTGGCCCACCGCGTTCGCCACCCCGTACACCGCGGCGAGCGCACCGGCGAGGCTGTAGGTGCCGCCCTCGGCCCGCACGAACAGCACCACCGCGATCGCAGCGGTCGCGTTCGGCAACCGGCCCACCAGCGTCCCGACGAGCAGGCGCGCGGCATGCCTCTCCCGGAGGATCTCGAGGTAACCCGCGGTCATGCCCGCCCCTTCTCCTGCTCCATCGCCTGCCGTCCCCGGACTTCCGCGACCTCCGCCGTGCCCGTGACTCCTGACGTTGTACGTATAACGTCCTCCGTCATACGTACCATGTGCGCTGTCCAGGAGTCCAGACGAAAGAGCAGGCCCACGGTGGCACCAGGTAGCACGCGACCCACCAGCCGCGATGTCGCCCAGGCCGCCGGCGTCTCCCAGGCCGCCGTCTCCCTCGTCCTCGGCGACAAATGGCGCGGTCGCGTCTCCGAGACCACCGCCGAACGAGTACGCGAAGCCGCACGCGAACTCGGCTACCGCCCCAATCTCGCCGCCCGCAACCTGCGCCTCGGCCGCACCCGCACCGTCCTCCTCGTCGTCCCCGCCCTCACCACCGAATTCTTCGCCGGCGTCTACACCGGCGCCGCCCGCGTCGCCGCCGAACACGGATTCGGCGTCGTCCTCTACCCCTCACCCGAGGGCGTCGGCCCCGCCAAAGACCCCTTCCACTCCGCACAAGCCGCACTGGACGGCGTCATCGCCTCCTCCATGGCCGCCGACGCCCTCACCGTCATCCGCGGCGACCAGCTCCCCCTCGTCATGCTCGACAGCGATCCCCGGGGCAGCCTGGGAGCCGCCACCGTCAACCTCGACATCGCCGACGGCATACGCCAGGTCGCCGACCACCTGCTCGCCCTCGGCCACCGGCGATTCCTCCACCTCTCCGCCGACATCCCCTCCTGGACCTTCGACGTACGAGCCCGCGAACTGGCCGCACGCCTCTCTCAGGTCCCCGGCACCAGCCTGGCCGCCACCCGCGCACCCATCTCCATCGACGACGCCCTCGCCGCCGCCGAAGCCGCCCTCGCCACTCCCGGCCCCCGCCCCACCGCACTCGTCTGCGACGACGACAAACTGGCCGCCGGCGCCTACAAGGCCGCCCGCCGCCTCGGCCTGCGCATCCCCGACGACCTCTCCGTCACCGGCCTCGACGACCTCGCCCTCGCCACCGCCCTCGACCCCGAACTCACCACCGTCCGCCTCGACGCGGAACTCTTCGGGGAACGCGGCATGCAAGCCCTCCTCGCCGTCCTCGAAGGCCGTACACCAGAACAGGGCGACATCCCCGTCCAACTCGTCGTACGGGGCTCCACCGCCCCTCCACGCCCCTGACACACGGCAGTGCGCCCCGGCCGTTCCCGGCCGGGGCGCACTGCATGGCTCACCACGCCGCGCCGCACCCTCACAGTGCGGCGCCGGCGATCACTCCTCGTCCTCGGAGGACTCCTCCTCCGCCTCGGCAGCCGTCGCCACACCGTCCGCCGCCAGCAGACGGGAGAGTTGACGGCCCACGATCCGCTTGAACTTGCGCGCCTGCGGCCGCGTACGATCCAGCACCGCGACCTCCAGGCGCTCCGCGGGAATCTCCCGCTCACTGCCGTTCGTGTCACGGGACAGAGCCTGAACGGCCAGCCTCAACGCCTCCGCCAGCGTCATACCGTCCCGATGACGCTGATCCAGGAAGCTGCTGATCTGCTCCGCATTGCCACCGACCGCCACCGAACCGTGCTCGTCCACGATCGACCCGTCATGCGGCAGACGGTAGATCTGATCGCCCTCCGGGGTCTCCCCCACCTCGGCGACCACCAGCTCCACCTCGTACGGCTTCTCCGCCGCACTCGAGAAGATCGTGCCCAGCGTCTGGGCATACACGTTGGCGAGGCCCCGAGCGGTCACATCGTCACGGTCGTAGGTGTAGCCCCGCAGATCGGCATACCGGACACCGCCGATCCGCAGATTCTCGTACTCGTTGTACTTACCAGCCGCCGCAAAACCGATCCGGTCATAGATCTCACTGAACTTGTGCAGGGCACGGGACGGGTTCTCACCGACGAACACGATGCCGTCGGCGTACTGCATCACGACCAGACTGCGGCCCCGCGCGATGCCCTTGCGGGCGTACTCCGCCCGGTCGGCCATGGCCTGCTGGGGGGAGACATAGAACGGCGTCGACACCGGTTACCCGTCCCTTTCTGTCGAAGTCACACGATCACCTTCACCACAACCAGGGCCGGCGTCAGAGCAAGGCGGCCTTCGGGCCGTCCGGCTCCTCCAGACGACGCTGCAGAACCGCACGGGCGAGGTCACCCGCCTCATCCTCGGTGAGCCGACGGAAACCGTCCTCGGTGATCACGGTGATAACCGGATAGATCCGGCGGGCGACATCGGGACCACCCGTCGCCGAGTCGTCGTCCGCCGCGTCGTACAAGGCCTGGACCACCAAAGTGGTGGCCTGCTCCTCGTTCAGATCATCACGGAAAAGCTTCTTCATGGCGCCGCGCGCGAAGATCGACCCGGAGCCCGTGGCCGCGAATCCGTGCTCCTCGGAGCGGCCGCCCGTCACGTCGTACGAGAAAATACGGCCCTTCTCCCGGTCCACGTCGTAACCGGCGAAGAGCGGCACCACGGCCAGGCCCTGCATGGCCATACCGAGGTTGGAACGGATCATGGTCGACAGGCGGTTCGCCTTGCCCTCCAGGGACAGCTGCGCACCCTCGACCTTCTCGAAGTGCTCCAGCTCCAGCTGGAACAGCTTCACCATCTCCACGGCCAGACCCGCCGTGCCGGCGATCCCGACCGCCGAGTACTCGTCCGCGGGGAACACCTTTTCGATGTCGCGCTGCGCGATCACATTGCCCATGGTCGCCCTGCGGTCACCGGCGAGCACCACACCGCCGGGGAACGTGACGGAGACGATGGTCGTGCCGTGCGGGGCCTCGATCACGCCCTGAGTCGGGGGCAGCTGCCGGTTGCCGGGCAGCAGTGTGGGCTGGTGCTCGGACAGGAAGTCCATGAAGGACGACGACCCAGGCGTCAGGAAGGCAGCTGGTAGACGCCCGGTGCTACGAGGATTGGCTTCCACGCGTTTCCTTCCAGGTATGTCGCAGCCCGCCGTGTGACGTCGGGCCGACCCTTGAACTGCCCCAGTGCGGCATTGCAGCTGAAGCACAGTACGCCACGGACCCTACCCGTGTTGTGACGGTGATCCACATGCGTTGCCGGGGCCGTTGGACATATGCAGCAGACGCCTCTGCGAAAGGCGATCAACTCGTCGCGTTCAGCTTCAGTGATGCCGTACTGACCGCTTCGAATGGTCGGAGCGCCACGTTGCGGCTCTGAAACACCTGGCAGCGCGTGGACAACGGCGGTTGCGTTCCGATGCCACTCGCTCCCCGGCTTGACCTCGTCACACCCCAGGCGGTGCTTTGCGTCTTTCGGGAACACCCGATCGACGCGCCGTTCTGCCCTGAGCCTCACGGCGGCGCCGGCACGCCGCTGCCCCGCATTCGCGGCAACGGCCCTCAAGCCCGTCGAGCTTCGACGTGTTCGCCGCGAATGCGCTGGTGGGGAGAATCCGCTTGCATGCCGGGCACTTCTCCCCGGCATCCAAATCGGACACGTGGTGCTATTCCCCACCCTTTTGGACAAATGACCGAACGAAGTCCTCTGCGTTCTCCTCGAGCACATCATCGATTTCATCGAGGACAGAGTCCACGTCGTCACTCAGCTTCTCGTGCCGCTCCTTGAGGTCCTCGGAGGCCTGCGCCTCCTGCGCCTGCTCCTCGACCTCCTCCGTGGAGCGCGTCGCCTTCTGCTGTCCGCCGCCGGTGTCCTTGGTCGCCATAACCGTCACCCCGCTCAGTTCGCCCGACATGGTCGGCATTCCTGCCGATCGGTGATGATCAGACCCTACAATCCCGGTCCGACATCGGCCCCGCAGTTACTCCAACGTACGGGGGCCACCTCGATGATTCCCGGCCGCCGGGATTTACACCCCGGTCGGCCGGGACGGCCCGTGCGGCCGGTCAGCCGCCTGACAGGACCCTGACCAGGTCCTCCGCCGTGCGGCAGCGGTCGAGGAGCTCCTTGACGTGATTACGCGTTCCGCGAAGCGGTTCCAGGGTTGGCACCCGCTGCAGGGAGTCACGGCCGGGCAGGTCGAAGATGACCGAGTCCCAGGAGGCCGCCGCGACGTCGTCCGCGTACTGCTCCAGGCAGCGGCCGCGGAAGTAGGCCCGGGTGTCCTCCGGGGGCTTCGTACGGGCCCGCTCGACGTCGTCCTCGGACAGCAGCCGCTTCATCTTGCCGCGGGCCGCCAGACGGTTGTAGAGGCCCTTCTCGGGGCGTACGTCGGCGTACTGGAGGTCGACCAGGTGGAGCCGGGCGGCGTCCCAGTCGAGGCCGTCACGGCGCCGGTAGCCCTCCATGAGTTCCCGTTTGGCGACCCAGTCGAGTTCGCCGGCGAGGCTCATGGGGTCCCGCTCCAGGCGGTTGAGGGTGTCCTCCCAGCGGGTGAGGACGTCCTTCGTCTGCTCGTCGGCGTCCCCGCCGAAGCGCTCCTCGACGTATTTGCGCGAGAGCTCGTAGTACTCCATCTGGAGCTGGACGGCGGTGAGCGTCCGGCCGCTGCGGAGGGTGACGAGGCGCTCGAGGGTGGGGTCGTGCGAGACCTGGTGCAGGGTGCGTACGGGCTGGTCGACGGCCAGGTCGACCGCGATGAAGCCGTCCTCGATCATGGACAGGACCAGGGCGGTGGTGCCCAGCTTCAGGTAGGTCGAGATCTCGGAGAGGTTGGCGTCTCCGATGATGACGTGCAGGCGGCGGTACTTCTCGGCGTCTGCGTGCGGTTCGTCGCGGGTGTTGATGATGGGGCGCTTGAGGGTCGTCTCGAGGCCCACTTCGACTTCGAAGTAGTCGGCGCGCTGGCTGAGCTGGAACCCGTGTTCGTGTCCGTCCTGGCCGATGCCGACGCGGCCGGCGCCGGCGAAGACCTGGCGGGAGACGAAGAACGGGGTGAGGTGGCGCACGATGTCGGAGAAGGGGGTTTCCCGCTTCATCAGGTAGTTCTCGTGCGTGCCGTAGGAGGCGCCCTTGTTGTCGGTGTTGTTCTTGTAGAGGTGGATGGGCTGGGCGCCGGGGAGCTGGGCGGCCCGTTCCGCGGCTTCGGCCATGATCCGCTCGCCGGCCTTGTCCCAGAGGACGGCGTCGCGGGGGTTGGTCACCTCGGGGGCGCTGTATTCGGGGTGCGCGTGGTCGACGTAGAGCCGTGCCCCGTTGGTGAGGATCACGTTGGCGAGGCCGATGTCCTCGTCGGTGAGCTGGCTGGCGTCGGCGGCCTCGCGTGCGAGGTCGAAGCCTCGCGCGTCCCGCAGCGGGTTCTCCTCCTCGAAGTCCCAGCGGGCCCGGCGGGCCCGGTGCATCGCCGCCGCGTAGGCGTTGACGATCTGGGACGAGGTGAGCATGGCATTGGCGTTGGGGTGCCCGGGGACGGAGATGCCGTACTCCGTCTCGATGCCCATTACTCGCCGTACGGTCATGCGGCCCTCCTTGCCCGGCGGCGCCCTCGGTCGGGGGCGGCGCTCAGATACCGCTGATGCTCCGGTGCGCGTGCGGTGCCCGTCCCCGCACGGCGCGACGCGGCGGTACGAAGAGCCTAGAACGCCTTTGCGCTGGTGGGGAGATCATTTGCGTCATTACCTTGCTCCAGCCGTGCCCGAAAAGCAGTCGGCTGCGGGTCCCCGGTGAGGGCACCCGCAGCCGCCCCAGCTGTTACAGGTACTGACCGGTGTTGGCCACCGTGTCGATGGAGCGTCCTGTGTCTGCGCCCTGCTTTCCGGTGATGAGGGTACGGATGTAGACGATCCGTTCGCCCTTCTTTCCGGAGATCCGGGCCCAGTCGTCGGGGTTGGTGGTGTTGGGCAGGTCCTCGTTCTCCTTGAACTCGTCCACGCACGCCTGGAGGAGGTGGGAGACCCTGAGGCCCTTCTGGTTGTGTTCGAGGAAGTCCTTGATCGCCATCTTCTTGGCGCGTCCGACGATGTTCTCGATCATGGCGCCGGAGTTGAAGTCCTTGAAGTAGAGGACTTCCTTGTCGCCGTTGGCGTAGGTCACCTCGAGGAAGCGGTTCTCGTCCGATTCGGCGTACATCTGTTCCACGGCGGTCTGGATCATGCCGTGGACAGTGGCCGACTTGTCGCCTCCGTGCTCGCCGACGTCCTCGGCGTGCAGCGGGAGCCTCTCGGTGAGGTACTTCCCGAAGATGTCCTTGGCCGCTTCGGCGTCCGGACGTTCGATCTTGATCTTCACATCGAGCCGGCCGGGCCGCAGGATGGCGGGGTCGATCATGTCCTCACGGTTGGAGGCGCCGATGACCACCACATTCTGCAGGCCTTCCACGCCGTCGATCTCGGCGAGCAGCTGGGGGACGATGGTGTTCTCCACGTCCGAGCTGACACCGGAGCCGCGGGTGCGGAAGAGGGATTCCATCTCGTCGAAGAAGACGATGACAGGAGTGCCCTCGCTGGCCTTCTCACGGGCGCGCTGGAAGACGAGGCGGATCTGCCGCTCGGTCTCACCGACGTACTTGTTCAGCAGCTCGGGACCCTTGATGTTGAGGAAGAAGCTCTTGCCCGCGGCCTGGCCGGTCACCTCGGCGACCTTCTTGGCCAGCGAGTTCGCGACGGCCTTGGCGATGAGCGTCTTTCCGCATCCGGGGGGCCCGTACAGCAGGACGCCCTTGGGCGGCCTCAGTTCGTGCTCCTTGAACAGGTCGGGGTAGAGATAGGGGAGCTCGACCGCGTCCCGGATGGCTTCGATCTGACCGGCGAGGCCGCCGATCTGCTCGTAGCCGATGTCGGGCACTTCTTCGAGGACGAGTTCCTCGACCTCGCTCTTCGGAACGACCTCGTAGACGTAGCCGGAGCGGGGTTCGAGCAGGAGGGCGTCGCCGGGACGGATGGTGACGTCCAGCAGCGGCTCGGCGAGCCGTACCACCCGTTCCTCGTCGGTGTGCCCGAGCACCAGGGCGCGCTCGCCGTCCTCGAGGACTTCCTTGAGGGTGACGATGTCCCCGACCCGCTCGAATTCCATGGCCTCGACCACGTTGAGCGCTTCGTTGAGCATCACTTCCTGGCCACGGCGGAGCTCGTCGAGCTCCACGCTGGGGCTGACGTTCACGCGGAGCTTGCGGCCACCGGTGAAGATGTCGGCCGTGCCGTCCTCGATCGCCTGCAGGAACACACCGAAGCCGGCCGGCGGCTGTGCGAGCCGGTCGACCTCCTCCTTGAGGGCCACGATCTGGTCGCGGGCCTCACGGAGCGTGTTGGCGAGTCGTTCGTTCTGTGCGGACACGCCGGCCAGGTTGGTCTGCAGCTCGACGATCCGCTCTTCGAGAATCCTCGTGTGTCGCGGAGAGTCGGCGAGCTTGCGTCGCAGGACGGCGATCTCCTGCTCAAGGTAGGCAATCTGCCCGGCAGGGTCGTCGGACCCTCGCCCCGGGCGGATGCCGCGGTTCATGTCGTCGTCGTGGGCTGCCACGGTCCTCACCTCCTCCAAGGGGAGCTGGACGCTTCCAGACCCTACCTGGGTGGGTGTCGATTGAAACCCCTAGATCACAAAGACTGTCGAGGTGTGTCCGATCTTCACCCTTGCGCTCTCCCTCACGCCAGGGGAATACCCACCGAACATGATTGGGAAGCCGCCGCAGGTAGGCTCACGGTGTTCAACACCCGTCAGAGCTGGCCGGATTCCCGGGGACGGCTCTGCGCAGGAAATCGGCAGGGGAGATGATCGTGCAGCAGGCCGGAGTCGAGGGCGAGGCGCTGGAGGTCTGGATCGATCAGGATCTGTGCACCGGTGACGGGATCTGCGCCCAGTACGCGCCTGAGGTCTTCGAGCTGGACATCGACGGTCTGGCCTACGTGAAGGGCGCTGACGAGGAGCTTTTGCAGGCCAGGGGGGCTGCAACGCCGGTGCCGCTGCCCCTTCTCACCGACGTGGTGGACTCGGCGCGGGAGTGTCCGGGTGAGTGCATTCATGTACGTCGAATTTCGGACAAGGCGGAGATCTACGGGCCTGACGCGGAGTGATCCCATGAGGACGTAGCGTCATTCATGTCTTTCTTCTCACATCGGATTCGCCGTCCCGTCGCGTGCCCGCCTCCTGGCGGTCACGCGACGGTGTGTGTCGGCGGCCGGGAGTGCGACGTCACACGTTGCGTGCGCCGGAGGGCGTGGAGCGGACGAACGCGCCGCCCTTCCACTGCCACTTGGCGGGGGTCTTCACGTCGGGGCAGCAACTGGGTATGCCGGCCGAGGAGTAGCCGAGAAGCGTGGCGGAGACTGCGGCGTCGCGGACGGCGAAGTCGGTGACCGTGAAGCGGTCCTTGGGGTCGACGAGAGTCGCGACGATGCGGGGTCTGGTGGCGTCGGCGGCCTGGGTGAGGACGTAGACGCCGTCGGGCGGGGTCCCCATGGCGGCGTCGCAGTGAACGACGGCGACGGTTTCCGGGCGGCCGTCGCCGTCGAGGTCGCCGGTGGCCTTCTTGTGGACGAGGACTCTGGCGGGGCCGCAGTCGAGCGGGAAGTCGGCTTTGGCCGGGTCGGGTGCCGCGATGCCGGCCGAGGCCGTCGTGCTCCCGGGGTGAGGCGGAGTCGCCGTCGCGGAGCCGGGCTGCAGCACCGGGGACAGGGCGATGACACCGGATATCGCGGTGGCCGTGGCGACCCAGTGGATGGGGCGCGGCGAGGTGTGAGCGAGTTCCGGAACGACGGAGTGCTGCACGCGAGACGTGTCTCCTGTGAGAGCTGTGCCGGTGGGGGTGTCCCGCATAGTGCCACACGTCACAGTGCGGGGGAACGGCGGGGGGAGCACTTCCGTCGGGGGCTCTGGCCGGGGGGTGAGCGGCGACGGGGCCTCAACGGACGAGCGCCGTGGCCGAGTTCCGGGGGTTTTCCGGTAACTCGGCCAC
>NZ_JBSFJX010000089.1:0-34992 GCF_053598275.1 Streptomyces sp. NPDC001156
CGTCGCTGATCACGGTGGCCTTCTTGGTGTTCTGCCGCAGTTTCCCCGAGACGAAGGCGCGCCGTCCCGGCTTGTTCGCCTTGGGGCGGCGCACCCTTACCTCGGTGCCGTCCAGCCGCAACTCGACGCCCTTGGCGCGGGCGTAGGCGAAGACGTCGGCCAGAGTGTGCAGGCGCACGTGGGGCTCGCCGGGGACGGCGAAGCCGCGGGCGGCCAGCAGCGGGCGCACCTCGTGGACCGCGCGGGTGATCGTGGAGCGGTCCACACCGTAGAAGACGGCCAGGGCCGCGTGGGGCAGTTGGAAACGCAGGATGACCAGTGTCGCGATCACTCGATCGGTGAACACCAACTGGTGGTCCGGACCCGCTCCCGCGGCGCGGAGCCGGCTGTGACCTCGCCGGTTGTGCAACCGGCCCTCCTCGGCCGCCGTCCATGAACCGGCCAGCTCGGCGATCAGCCTTCCCAGGTGCTTGCGGGAGATGCCGGTGCAGATCCGATGCGACAAGGCCGTGCGGGTGAGGAGTTGTCTCACAACAGCCTTAACTCGCACGGCCGTTGTCATCTTCCCGGGCCGACTCCGCGACTATCGCGCACAACGTCGTTATCCGAGGGCGGCTCCTTGCCGCCGCCCGGCTGCGGCGGTACGTGTTGTTCCTCGCCGCCGAGCCGCGCGGGCGCGGCATGAAGGATGGAGCAGGGCGCGGCGTTCGTCCATGACGAACTGACCGCCGCAGCTCGGCTTGACGGACCGGAACGGCCACCTGGGGATGCGCTCTCAAACCGCGACCTCAGCGGCGCCGCGCGGGGCGAACCTCATGCCTGCTAGGCCGCAGCCGGGCAAGGGCGTCGGGGGGGGGGGGGGGCGACGCGGCCGTGTGAAGCCTTCGGTCTTGCGGCTGTGAGGCCCGGTGGGGGTGTGGTGTGCCGCCGGAGGTTCCGTTGGAGGACCGCTCGGCGGACACCGTACCGGTGGTCGGCGGCCATTCTTCAGGGAATGTCACCTGTCGAACGGAGGGTGAAGCGTCGCTCGTGATCAGTCGGAGTGCGCCCTGGGACACTGGAGCAGGTCCGCGGTGGCGACGTCCCAGTCGATTTCCGCGAGCTCGTGACCGGCGGGAACGAGTTCATAGGTGCACTCCCTCGACAGTGTGCCCGTGACGTGTCCGCCGCCCCTGCCATTCCACACCTCACGCAGGAGACTAGATGCCCCCGGGGGGCGTTCGTCACCTGGTGTGGCCGAAAGGTTCTTGTGTATGGTTCCCCACCGAACACCCGGTGGACGTGTGCTCGGCCCCGCGCACTGGGTGTGTACCTTCGGCCGCGCGACATGTTCCGCCGGCGCGACGTCCCGATCCGTCAGGAGGAACACCATGATGAGTCGTCGCACACACAGCGACCGGCTCATGTTCCGTACACGCGACGACCGAGACGCTGGCTCACACATGCGAGTGGCGTGTCTCACGTGAACCTCGGCGCCTGACACACACGTCGACACGGGTGAGTGAACAACCACATGTCTGCGGAGGCGGTCCGGCACATCGTCCGCCGCTAGGGACGCGGTGGGTCTCTCAACCTGGGCCAGGTGCGTCGACGCCGGTCCACGCGGTATCAGAGTGGGAAGAAGCTGATGCACGATGAAGGACGGAATGACCGTTTGGTTCCCTGTCACCGAAGCCAGATCCCTGGTCTGCCGGACGGGCTCACCCATTCATACTGGGACGGATCGGGCCCGTTGCCCGGCGATCCCGTCGACGTCCGTTTCCTCGTAGGTCCACCGGGGCCCGGTGCCGAACGCGTCCTGCGCTCCGTACGGCCGCGGATGCGCAACCTTCCTTGGGGTGCTTCAGCTGCTCAGTTCCGGCTGCGACCACATGATGCCACTGCTGGGCGCCACGCTCGCGGGAAGCCGGCTGGGCCGCGCTCGCGGTGGGATCGGTTCGCCCTGGAATGCGTCGGCGGCATCGTTGGTTTCTTGGAGCACCCGCCCTGTCCGACCCTCGGCGTCCCGCGCCGGGGACACGGCACGTCGAACGCATCGATGGGAGAAGCCTTGAAGCGCCCCGCCTCCAGGAATGAGCCGTCCCGACTCCGCCGTGTCCGCCTGCCCGGAACCGTTCCGCTGCCCCCTCCGGCGGTTTCCCGGCGCCCACAGGACGAAGAGGATGAACAGGAGGCCTCCGGCACGGGCACGGCTCGGCAGGTCGTGGAATGAGTTGAATGGCGGCGGGACGCGCCCCTCTGAGTCGACCGGCGGCGGGACGCCGCCGGACCGCCGCCGCACCGGCCGGCTTGCCCTTGGTGACACATGTGCCCATGTGCTCCCGAGGGCCGTCTGTGTATCAGGACGTTCCGAGGCCGTTCAGCAGGGTGTCGACGACGACGTCCGCCGCTTGTGCGGGGCTCAGTTCGGGCAGCTGACGGGACACGAGGTGCATGAACTGGGGGAGTAGTGCGTTCGCCCATCCCTGGGGGAGGTGGGGGCGTAGGAGGCCTTCGTCGGTGGCGCGCTGGAGGAAGGTGTCGACTTCGCGGACGGATGTGTCGCGGCGGGCTTGGATGGTGTCGTCGGCGAGCATGCGGGTGAGGTCGACGGGCCAGGTGCGGTTGACGGCGATGATGTTCTCGACGTAGCGGTGCAGGGCGACGGCGTGCTCGATGGCCGTGAGGCGGGATTCGTAGATGGCGGCGAGGAGTTCCTCGCGGGAGGCGAAGCGGCGGTAGACGGTGCGCCGGTCGACGCCTGCCTCGGCGGCGATGCTCGCGATGCTCGCGCCGGGATCGGTGGCGAGCATCCGTGCTCCGGTGGTCAGAACGGCTTCCGATGTCGAAGGCATACAAATCCCCCCCGCCCAAGGCGGGGGGTGTCGCCGCCGCAATGAGTGCGCTGATCCTGGCGGTTCTCCTCGCGGCCCTGGACCAGACGATCGTCTCGACCGCGTTGCCCCGAATAGCGCAGGACCTGAACGGGTTCGACGACATCGCGTGGGTCAGCGCCGCGTATCTGCTCGCGTCGACGGCAGTGACACCACTGTGGGGCAAGCTCGGCGACATGTTCGGCCGCAAGCGGCTGTACCTGGCCTCGACCTCGATCTTCCTGATCGCCTCGGTGGCCTGCGGCCTGGCGCAGAACCTGCCCGAGCTGATAGGAGCCCGTGTGCTGCAGGGTGCGGGTGGCGGCGGCATGATCGTGCTGACCTTCGCTCTCGTCGGTGACATCGTCGCCCCGAGCGAACGCGGCCGCTACCAGGGCATGTTCGGTTCCGTCTACGGCGTCGCCAGCATCGTCGGCCCCCTGCTGGGCGGCGTCTTCACCGACCAGCTGTCCTGGCGGTGGGCCTTCCTGATCAACCTGCCCGTCGGCATCGTCGCCCTGGCCATCGCCGCGCGGGCGCTGCCCCCGGCCACCCGGGGCGCCAAGGCACGCCTCGACTACCTCGGCTCCACCATGCTGGCCGCCATCGCCACCGGCCTGGTCCTGATCACGTCCTTCGGTGAGCGTTGGGGCTGGGGCTCGCCGGCCATCGTCGGCCTTATCGTCGCCACCGTCGCGCTGGCCGTGTTGCTGGTGCCGGTCGAGCGCCGCGCCGCCGCCCCGGTCCTGCCGCCCGCCATGTTCGCCTCCCGGACCGTGGTCTTCACCTCGTTGATCGGGTTCTTCGCAAACGCCGCGATGTTCGCCGTACTGGTATACCTGCCGACCTACCTCCAGATCGTCCACGGGGTCTCGGCCACTCTCTCCGGCGTGTACATGCTGCCCCTGGTCGCCGGTCTGGTGGTCAGCCAGTCCCTGGCCGGACGCTGGGCCGCACACGTCAACCGGCTGCGAGCGATCCTCCTGGTGGGCCTGATCACCAACCTCGCCGGGCTGCTCCTGCTGGGCACCATCGGGGCGGCCACCAACACCCTCGTGCTGAGCGTCTACTTCCTGATCACCGGTGTCGGCATCGGCATGGTGCCCATGGTCGTGCTGACCACCGTCCAGAACAGCGTGCCCGCCGCCGATCTCGGCGCCGCCGGCGCCGTGGTCACCTCCGCCCGCTCCATCGGCGCGGCCTTCGGTGTCGCCGTCTTCGGCACCCTCCTCAACACCGGCTTCGCCCACCGCACCCGCGGCCTGCCGACCGCCGGTGGCTTCGACACCGCCCGCCCCGACACCATCGGCCGGCTGCCGGCCGCCCTGCGCGACGCCGCGCTGGAGGCCTTCGCCCACGCCACGGCCATGGGGTACCTGTGGATCGCCCCGACCCTCGCCGTCGGCACCCTCCTCGCCTTCTTCCTGAAGCCGGCCCGCAAGGCCGAGGAGAAGGCCGGTGCCTCCCCGGCTGCCACCGCCAAGGAGACCGTCCCGGCCGCCTGACCCACCGGACAACGCTCTCCGACCGGCCGACGCCCTCACGGGTGACGGCCGGCGGCGTTTCCGGAGGTCCAGCCTGTGTCCGCCAGCTGTCCTGGCTGGTGCGGTGGCCGCGTGCGAAGACCACGGCGTTGATGGCCGTACGGAACCACCCAGGCCGTTTCCGCTCCGCGCGCCTCCGGGGCACCGGAGGCCGCCGGCCCACGATCCTGTCACCCCACCCGGCCTCCATCAGCACGGAGTGTCGGCGAATCACGGTGGTGATGCGGCCAGTGAGTGGGTTGCGGACGGGTCATTCTTCCCGGCGGAACCAGTCACCTGTAGGTAGCACACGTATGCCCTACGTATCTGGCTTTCGCGATGACGGAATAGCCGACTCCGTCTACATGGGAGTGGGGACATGTTGATGTGAACAGCGGAGAGTGGCCGGCTCGTCTCTGTGACGTCAGGGTTTGACACCCGCTGCCCAGGATCACGAGAGGACGCGGTGCGGCTTCATCACTGCGACCTCTATCTGGCTGTCCGGACGGGGCATTGGGCCCCACTACGAACGCGCCGAGCGGTTCAACCGGCTGTGCGCGGACTTCCTGGTCGGCCGTCGGTGAAAACGGGCCGGCCCACGGCGGGACAGCGGCACGCGAACGGCCGTCAGGCCTCGACCACCTGGGCACCGTCCCGTAGGTACGACGTACGTACGTCGTTCGAAAGCGCTGGTCACACGGGTTCGTGATCAGCTCCGAGCTCCGAGATGGTGCCGTGTCGTTGAGGCCTTGACAGGGATGCCCGACATGAGGACCCTCGTAACTTATTAGAACGGTGACGAGTGACGGGGGCTGGGCAGCCCCGGGCGTCCACTACCGCAGCCCTCGAAATCGACGCCGTGAGGTGGTCGCCGATCGGGCCGCGTGTGCGATGCGTCACCACCTTGACAGGTGATGCATGTAGGTGCACGCTGATAGTCGTCCCTGGTGGCGATGAGGACGCCATCCGTGATCGGCGAAGTGGAGAATGGTCATGAGCAAGGAACTCGCCGGCGATCCCGCCGCGGCGGCGCGGCACGCGCGCTTTGGCAAGCTTCCCGAGCGCATCCGCTTCGAGGACATGACCGAAGAGGTGGAGGCCGGGCCGAACAGCGGGGTGAACGCTTCGTACAACCCCGAAGGCTCGTGGAATTACTACTCGTGCCTGGCTCTCGACCTGGGGCTGTAGACCCCGGGCGCGGTTACATCGCGCGCCTCGCTGATCGGCGACCCGCGCGCACCCCGGCGTCACTCGCTGGTAGACAAGGACGGACGGACTGTCGATGTCCGTATACCCAGCCGGTGTGAGCAGGCTGGCCAGGGCGACCGCGTGCTGCGGGCGAGCGGAGTGCAGTCCGAGGCGGGCATCAGATAGGCCGGTCTCAATCAACTGTTCGTGCCCCTCTTCAACTCTTCGAGCTGCTGGACCGCAGCCACTACGAGGCCCCGCGACACGTCGTTGCTGCTCATCGTCGACGACCTGCCGTGGTTGGGCCTGGCCACATCCCGGTGCTGGGCTGTGTGGCCTGAAGGTCATCGGCAGCCGCATCGGCTTCCTGTGCGTCTCCCGCGTCAGATCGTCGCCGATCTCCTGGAGCGGGCCGCCCGTCTGTGCGGGGGCGCGTTGGCGGTGCTCACCCCTGCCGCAGGAATCAGCCCGCGTCGGCTGGCGGAGGCCGCTTGCATCGGCGTCGGCGGACGCCTGACGCCTGCTCGCCGGAGTCAGGCCGACCGACCTCATCGCCCGGCGCCACCGGAGTGGCGGCCGCTGCGGGGCACTCGGCTTCCCAGTGCCGTAACGGACCATGGGGACAATGGAGTTGAACCCGGCTCTCTCGTCGCGGGCCGCGCCCGGCGCGGCCCGCCAGGCTGCATATGTGTCCCGGATCCTCCATGTGCCATCACACTCTGGATGCGGCGCTGGACGTTTCCTCGGCTGAGGTCCATCTGTGAACCGATCGCCTTGTCGGCGACCCCCGCGACCAGCCGGGTTGGCAGCTCTCAGTCGGCGGGTTTGCTGCCACGCCCGGTGATACCACCCGGAACACCCGAGGTGTGCCGTCCGTGCGGCCGGCCGGCCCCTGGCGCACGAACGATTCAAGCACACGTGTGCTGTCGCCCCGCTCACGCCGGTGTACCCGGGGGAGGCCTCGTCGTCAGTCGCTCCGCACGCCGTCAGGTGAAGCGCGTCAGGGACAGGTGTAACTCGCGTCGCGCGGGCCCGCCTCGCCGACCGCGGTGTGTCCACCGTCAATGACGGCACCGCTCGTCGTGGCGAAGACGGCCACGAAAAGAGCCCTCGGTCACCCCTTTGACAGGTGACGAAAACTCCTGCCATGATTCCGTCACCGCCTCAACCGGTGACGTAAAAGTGTCCTGGCCTGCAGGCGTCCGAAGACCTTTCGACCCAGATGGGGAGCACCAGTCATGGCAGTCAGCTACACCGCCGTTGTCGACGTCGACGGAGAGGGCCGGAACGGCGGTCACGTCCGCTCCTCCGACGGTCTCCTGGAGACCAGCCTCGCCCTCCCCAAGGAGCTGGGCGGCGCAGGCACCGCGACCAACCCCGAGCAGCTCCTGGCCGCCGGCTGGGCCGCCTGCTTCCTGGGCGCCCTCCGCCGGGCCGCCACCCTGCGCAAGATCCGGCTCACCAGCACCACCATCACCGCCGAGATCACCCTCACCCACGGCGATGACGGCGAGTTCTCCCTCTCCGCGGTCCTCAACCCCGTCCTCGGGGGTGTCGACCAGGCGACCGCCGAGGAGCTCGCGCACGCCGCCCACCAGATCTGCCCCTACTCCAAGGCCACGCGCGACAACATCCCGGTCACCATCAACGCCAGCGCTGCTGCCTGATCCACCCCTCCCCTCCACCACGGGTCCCGTGTCCCCTCCACGCTCCCTGCGCGGGATCCGAAATCTCTCAGCCGTACCCACACCGCCGACCTAAGAGCGAGGGCAGGACATGGCTTCCATGACGCACACATACGTACGGACCGTCAGGCATCGTCCTTCGGATCTCGACCGTGTCTCCGGAGAGCGACTGTCCCGAATCGCGGCAAACTCCCAGGACCGTGACCGGCCCACGGACACGCAGATATGGAACTGGGCGGAGAGTGTGACGCTGTTGGGGTACGGCCCGGCGGCTTCGACCTTCCTGTGACGGACGCGCAGATGGGCCCGCGCGAGTGGCCAGCGGCACCCTGCTGCCGGGACAACCCGAGCCGACTCTCCGTGGCCCTGCTCGCCGCAGCCGGTCCGGCCGGAGTTCGTCCGCAGTCCAACGCCGCGTCCGGTCAAAGGCCATGGACTGCCGTGCGCGCACACCAGGTTGAGGGCAGCGCGCCCAACTACCTCAAGCCACCTGAAGGCCCATCAGGTGCGGATGGCTTGGGAGCCTGGTGCCGGCGTCCGACTGGGACACACCGTCAGCTGACTGACGCGGCACATATCGATCGCGGCCAACACTGAGGGCACGGCCCCCGCCGCCGTACATGAGCGCCAATGACTGGTGTGGTCTCGAGACCCACGGCGGGCCCCGCGCTCGGCACGTCCGTCCGCGGTGGCACCGCCCACTGATTCCAACCCCAAAACCCAACCATCGAAAGCGAGATCACGGCCATGGACATGAAGCTCGAAGTCGTCATTCTGCCCGTCTCCGACGTGGACCTCGCCAAGGGCTTCTACGTCGAGAAGCTCGGCTGGCGCCTCGACGCCGACTTCCCGATCAACGACGGCTACCGGATCGTGCAGGTGACCCCTCCCGGCTCCGAGTGCTCGATCATCTTCGGGGAGGGCCTCACTCGGCAGAAGGCGGGCACGCTCCACGGCCTCCAGCTGACCGTCACCGATATCGCCAAGGCCCAGGAGGAGTTGACCTCCCGCGGTGTGGAGGTCTCCGGCCCGTTCCGCGACGAGACCGGTGCCTTCCACCACGCCGGCGGCTCCCACCGAGTGCCCGGCCTGCACCCCGAGCGGGCCAGCTACGGCACTTTCGCCGCCTTCAAGGACCTCGACGGCAACGAGTGGTTCCTCCAGGAGGTCACCGAGCGCGCCCCCGGCCGCTGACAGCCCGTCCCGGCGCGGCTGACCTCCCCGGCCGCGCCCGGACCGCCATCCCCTACGGACCACGACATCCAACCGCCCGGAATCCAGCGACCGGAGGACTCATGACGACCGAGAACATCCGCACGTACGACGTCATAGTGATCGGCGCAGGTCCGGTCGGCGAGAACGTCGCGGACCGCACCACCGCCGCGGGTCTGAGTACCGTCATCATCGAGAGCGAACTGGCCGGCGGCGAGTGCTCCTACTGGGCCTGCGAACCCAGCAAGGCCCTGCTGCGCCCCGCCTTGCTCCGTGCCGATGCCATGCACGTCCCCGGTCTCGACCCTTCCGTCAAGGGCCCGCTGGACGTCGAAGCCGTCCTGGCGCACCGCAATCGCATGTCCGCCGACTGGAACGACGACGGCCAGGTGGAGTGGATCAAGTCAGCCGGCATCGACCTGCTGCGCGGCCACGGACGTCTGACGGCGGAGCGCGAGGTGTCCGTGGAGACCCCCGACGGCGACACCGTCGACCTGCGGGCCCGGCACGCCGTTGTCGTCTGCACCGGCAGCCGCGCGGCCCTGCCCCCTCTGCCCGGGATCGAGAACCTGCGGCCCTGGACCAGCCGGGAGGCGACCAGCGCCCAGCAGCCGCCGCAGCGACTCGTGATCGTCGGCGCCGGTGTGGTGGGCGTCGAGATGGCCACCGCCTGGCAGGCCCTGGGCAGTCGGGTGACTGTGCTCGCCAGAGAGGACGGGCTGCTGCCCCGGCTGGAACCCTTCGCGGGCGAGCTGGTCACCGAGCGCCTGCGGGAGGCCGGTGCGGACGTACGGTTCAACATCTCCGTCGTCGGCGCGGCGCGGATGGACGACGGTGAGGGCGAGGTCCGAGTCGCCCTGTCGGACGGCAGTGAGATCACCGGCGACGAGATCCTTTTCGCCACCGGCCGCGCCCCGCGGTCGGACGACATCGGGCTCGAAACCGTGGGACTCGAACCGGGTGACTGGCTCGCCACCGACGACAGCCTGACCGTCACCGCCGTCCCCGGGAACTGGCTGTACGCCGTCGGCGACGTCAATCGCCGCGCCCTCTTCACCCACCAGGGCAAGTACCAGGCCCGAATCGCCGGTGCCGTGATCGCCGGCCGGGCCCGGGGCGAGGAACTCGTCACCGGCCGCTGGGCACCCCACAGCAGCACGGCCGACGTCGAGGCCGTTCCGGGCGTCGTCTGCACCGACCCCGAGGTCGCCTCCGTAGGTTTGACCATCCGGGAGGCCGAGCGCACCGGCCGGGCCGTCAAGGTCGTCGACTACGACATCGGTCACCTTGCCGGAGCGGTTCAGTACCGCCCTGACTACCGGGGCAGGGCCCGGCTCCTCATCGACCGGGACCGTCAGGTCGTCGTCGGCGCCACCTTCGTGGGACCGGGTGTAGGCGAACTGCTGTACTCGGCTACCGTCGCCATCACCGGGGAGGTGCCGGTCGAGCGTCTTTGGCACGCCGTACCCGCGTTCCCCACCATCAGCGAGGTGTGGCTGCGCCTGTTGGAGACGAGGCGGGACTCATGACCACCGCACGGGACCTCGTGCTTGTCGCCCTGGGCCTGCCGTCCGACCGGCCCGTGGAGCAGGGCGATCTGTCCCTCGCCCTCGCGGGGGCCGAGGCGATCGATCTCCTGGAGAGCGGCGCGTTGAGCCTGGACGGCGATCGCATGGTGCCCGGCCCCGGGGCGGCGACGGGTGATGGTCTGCTGGACCAGGCGGACGCCTCGCTCGTCCGGCGGGAGCCTTACGAAACGGTCGACGACTGGCTGTGGCGCCGCGGCAGAGATCTCACCGCGGCCTACGTCGACGACCTGGAGCGGGCCGGCCTCGTCACCCGGCCACGGGGCCACGGATTCCGGCTGCGGTTCGCGCGGGCCGTGCCGGCCGATGCGCAGGCACACCGCAGTGCGGAGGAACGCAGAGTGTCCGGCGAGCCCGTCCTCGCCGCTCTGCTGGCAGCCGTGGGGATCGGGGAGGATCCGTCGGAGGCCCACGAACGCCTCATCGGGGACGCGGTCACGACGGTGCTGGCCGCCGTCGGCGACGCGGTGACGCAGCTGGAGGCCGTACGTCTGCGGCGGGACATCGAGAACGCCGCGTTCGACAACGTGTGGCGGGGCTAGCGTCCTCCAGCAAGTGTGCCCACCCGTCCAGCGTGGCGGACCGTGTCGCACACGGTGCACATCGGTGCCCGCAACGGACCGCCGCCCGCGGGAGCACCGACGTGTCAGTCGAAGCTGCCCGCCGCACCCGACTTCACCAGGGTGTACATGACGGAACGCTCCTGCTTGTGACGCCTGATACGTCCCTTGGCGACCAGGGATTCGAGGGTGTTCCGCACCACCTGCGGTGTGGGGTTGCGGTCCGGGTGTTTCTCGAGGAGTTCGTCCCGCAGTTCCTTCGCCAGACGCGGCTCCTTGTACTGGCCGAGCAGGTCCGCCAGGAGGTCACCGAGCAAAGGCTGGCGCGACTTCCCCTTCGCGTCGGCCTTCGCCGTGTTGCCGGCTGAAGCCGTCCTGGCCGACGCGGACCGCCGTGATGCGGTTCCAGCAGGGGCCTGCTTCGCCTTGGCGGCGACGGGCTCGTCCTGCGACTGCTCGGGCAGACGGGACGCGTCCGCGAAACCCTCATACCGCTCGGCGAGGTTGATGATGTCCGCAAGGAGGGCCTCCTCCTGCTTCAACACCATGATCCTCTCCTGCAGCTCCTGCTGCCGCCGACGGTTCTCCTCCAGGTCCGATGCGGCCTGTGCTACGTACCGCGATCGGAGGGTGGCGGCTGATTGGTTGGTCACAACCATTCACTTCCTCGATATGGATGATGTTGCGCATGGTACCTACGCCGAGGGTCCCTGCGGACAAGTGTGAACGTCAGATGGTTCGTCTCAGATGTGCACCCTTCACGATAGGCGCTGATGTGCCTGTGCACGTAGGAAGTGTGGCCCCTTCTTCGGCCTCCCGAGGGTTCGGCGACGTCAGTGGCACAAGGTTCGCTCCACACATACTGCCCGGTAAGTGTGTTGCCGAAGCGCCTGTGACGACACTTCATGAGCAGGTATGTGTGGGGCGCGTCCGTGTTCGATGCGGCTGCCGGTTCTCGCCCCACCCATTGCACTCGGGCATCGGCAAGACGGGACCGCGTCGCACTGTCCGGAGGACAAAAGCCGGGTGTCGTCCGTCCGCCCCGCGGAACGGGGTCCGGCACCTCGCGGCGTACTCGCGGGCGGCTTCAGACGCGGGGGATGCCTGCCGCACATGTCCACGTGGCACGCCTTCTCCTCAGGCGCCACGAAGATCACATGGGTCCGGCTCCGGGGCAGGTCATGGCGGCTCGCCGCACGTGACATACACCTCAGACCTTGTCTCTGCTCGGCATCTGCCGAAACGCGGGATCCGATGGAAGTCAGCCCACCGCAGCCGCCGAGCCATGTATCTCTGAGACACCCAGAAGTGACGACCGGATGCGCACGGCGTGCTGAACACGTTCCGCGAGGCCCCTCGAGGACCTAGTCGCCGGCTGAACCCCACGTTCGACGGGACCGTGCGCCGCCCGGATCAGAAGGTCAGAGTGCGGGCACGGCGGGCGCTGTCTTCTTACGTGCTCGGTAGGCGGCGGCCTTGATCTTGTTGCCGCAGGACTCCATACCGCACCACTGGCGTCGCATGCCCCGGGAGCGGTCGATGTAGACCCGCGTGCACTCGGGGTTGCCGCACTCCTTCATCAAGGGGACATCCGGGCCGCTGAGCAGCTCCACGGCCTGCCGGGCGACGGTCGCCAGAGTCTGCTCGGGGGTCGCCTCGGTGAGTCGCCCGGCCGTGGTGAGCTGGGGCGTCACAGGGGTCTTTCGCGCGGCGGCGTTGACCGCGTCGAGCGCATCCCGGTCGAACTCCTCGCCGAGACGGCGGTTGGTGACGAGCCGGTAGATGGCCTCGCGCACGGCCGTCGCCTCCCGGACGTCGTCGTCCTCGCTGGGAGTGATCGTGTCCACCAGTCCGGATTCCAGGTACCAGGCATTCAGCCGCTCGGGCGTCACGAACATCTCGAACGGGGCCGAGCGCCGGGCCCGGAGGGTGGCCGCGAAGTCGAGGGCCGGGTGCCCGCATACGAATACATGGTCCAGGTTCACATCACCACCTTGACAGGTGACTCCCGCCGGGCGCAAGAAGCGACGCCGTTCCAGAGGGCGCCCCTGGCGCCGGCGCGGTCGGGAGCGTAGGGCATCTCGCGCGGTCCGCGCAGGCCAGATGCGTGAGGGCACGGGTCAGGACCCGGATCGGGCCGGCGCCGCCCCCTCCCGTCGGCTGCGGCCCGGTTCCAGGCGGAGTTCGCGGCCCTGCCATCGGCGGCGCAGCCAGCGGTCGTGGCTCGCCACGACGATCGCGCCGGGGCCCGCACCCAGTGCGGCCTCGAGTTCGTCGCACAGGCGTGGGGAGAGGTGGTTGGTGGGCTCGTCGAGCAGGAGGAGCTGGGGCGGGCGGGCCACCAGCAGTGCCAGCGCCAGCCGCCGGCGCTGCCCCACGGACAGTTCTCCGACCGGCTTGTCCAGGTCCGCTTCGTGCAGGAGACCGAGGGAGCCCAGCGGCACCTTCTCGGCCCGCGCCGGCCCAGGGACAGCTCATAGGTGAGCCGGACCGTGCGGTCGGACCGCTCGAACACGGTGTCCTGGGTGAGCAGCCCCACCGTCAGCCGGCGCCGCCGGTGTACCTCGCCCTCGGCCGGGAGAGATCCGGCGAGTACGGCGAGCAGCGTCGACTTGGCCGCCCCATTGCCACCCGTGACGAGCAGCCGGTCCGTCGCCGAGACCTCCAGGCCGTCGAGTGCGAGTCGGCCGGGCACCCGCACGTTGTGCAGGGACACCAAGGGCCGCAGGCCATCCTCGGCACGCGTGGCCAGTTCCCCCGCCGCGAACCGCAGGGGGCGCGGCGGCTCGGCGACCTGGGTGCGCTCCAGCGCCTCCAGCCTTTGGGTGGCATTGCGGACCCGGCGGGAGATCTGGTTCTGCACGCGG
This sequence comes from Streptomyces sp. NPDC001156, assembly GCF_053598275.1. Taxonomy (NCBI): domain Bacteria; kingdom Bacillati; phylum Actinomycetota; class Actinomycetes; order Kitasatosporales; family Streptomycetaceae; genus Streptomyces; species Streptomyces sp. NPDC001156. The sequence goes on from NZ_JBSFJX010000089.1 coordinate 13,474, forward strand.
CCCGCCCGATGGCCGTAACCCATCTTCTCGTTGTCGCGCCGCCCCCGATCCGGAGCCACCCGGTGCACGGTCACGCCCGTCGAGTGACGCAGCTCCTCCAGCTCCTGCTGCTCCGCGGCGTACTGCCGCTCCCAGCGCTCCCGCTCGGCGCGCTTCTCGGACAAGTAGGCGCTGTAGTTGCCGCCGTAGCGGACCGGGCCGCCCATCGCGGGATCGAGGTCGATCAGATCGGTGCAGACGGCGTCCAGGAACGCCCGGTCGTGGCTGGCGACCACCACGGTCCCGGAAAGGCCGCGGATCTGCTCCTCCAGGAAGGCGGCGGCGCTGTCGTCGAGGTGGTTGGTCGGCTCGTCCAGCAGCAGCGCCGACGGCCGCCGGACGAGCAGCGCGGCCAGGGCCAGCCGGCCGCGCTGCCCACCCGAGAGCGAACCGAGCGTGCGGTCGTGCCCGAACGCACCGAGGCCCAAGCCGTCGAGCACCAGGGCCGCGCGGTGGTCGGCGTCCCAGGACTCCCGGTCCTGGGCTTGTTCCAGCCGCCTGCCGTAAGCGTCGAGGAGTTCCTGGTGCCCGGGGTCGTCCTGCGGGACGCGGGCGAGCTCCTCGCCGAGCCGTTCCAGCTCCGCGAGGTCCTCGCGTGCCTCGCGCAGCGCCTCGTCCAGCACCGTGGCGATGGTCGCGGCGGCGTCGAACGGCATCTCCTGGTGCAGGAAGCCCAGTTCAGGAGGGCGGGAGACGCTTCCGGCATCGGGTTCGTCCACGCCGGCGAGCACCCGCAGCAGGGTGGACTTGCCGACGCCGTTCTCCGCGATCAGCCCGATGCGGTGGCCGGGGGAGGCGGTCAGGGAGACGCCGTCGAGGACGCGGCGCCCGCCCAGGTTGCGGACGAGGTCGTGGGCAAGCAGTGCGGGTTGGGGCACGCGGATCCGTCCAACGTGATCGATGGTCGGCCCGCCGGGAGCTGCGCCTCGGACGCGGGCCACGGCACACTCCGGCGGCTCACACCGCAGGGGCTCCCGTCTCCGTGAGTCCTCCGTCGGCCAGCCGTAGCCAGCGGTCGACCCCGATCTCGGTGAGGAACCGCTCGTCGTGGCTGACCACCATGAAGGCGCCCTGGTAGGAGTTCAGCGCGCTCTCCAGCTGGCCCGCGCTGACCAGGTCGAGGTTGTTGGTCGGCTCGTCGAGCAGGAGCAGATGAGGGGCCGGTTCGGCACACAGCACGCAGGCCAGGGTGGCGCGCAGCCGTTCGCCGCCGGAGAGCACCCCGACCGGCAGGTGCGCCCGCGCGCCCCGGAAGAGGAAGCGGGCCAGCAGGTTCATCCGCTCCGCCTCGGGCCGCTCCGGGGCGAACGCGGCGAAGTTCTCCGCCACGGTGCGGTCCAGGTCCAGTAGGTCCAGGCGCTGGGAGAGGTAGGCGATCCGGCCGTCGTTGCGCTTGATCTCCCCGCCGTCCGGGGCGATTTCGCCGGTGATCAGACGCATCAGGGTGGTCTTTCCTGCGCCGTTGGGCCCGATCAGCGCGATGCGCTCGGGACCCCGGATGGTCAGGTCCACACCGCCTGCGGCGAACACGGCCTTGTCCCCGAGGTGGACCTGCATCCCCGTGCCGAGGAAGAGGTTGCGTCCGGCGGGCACCCGGGTGTCGGGCAGCTCGAGGGTGATGCGCTGCTCGTCGCGCAGGGTGCGGCCGGCCTCGTCGAGCCGGGCCTGCGCCTCGCTGATACGAGCCGCGTGCATCTGCCCCGCCCGGCCCGCGGACTCCTGCGCGCCGCGTTTCATGTTGCCGGCGAAGATGCGGGGCAGGCCGGCATTCTTGAGATTGCGGGCGGCGGTGCTCTGCCGGCGGTCGGCGCGTTCGCGGGCCTGCTGCATCTCCCGCTTCTCCCGCTTCAGCTCCTGCTCGGCGTTGCGCACGTTCTTCTCGGCGACCTCCTGCTCGGCGCGGACGGCCTCCTCGTACTCGGTGAAGTTGCCGCCGTACAGGCGCAGTTCATCGCTGCCGAGTTCGGTGATGCGTTCCATGCGGTCGAGCAGGGCGCGGTCGTGGCTGACCAGGAGCAGACAGCCGTTGAAGTCCGACAGCACGTCGTACAGCTTGTGCCGGGCCTCCAGGTCGAGGTTGTTGGTCGGCTCGTCGAGCAGGAGTACGTCAGGACGCTTGAGCAACTGGGCGGCGAGGCCGAGCGAGACGACCTGGCCGCCGCTGAGCGTGCTGAGGCTGCGGTCCAGAGTGAGATCGGCCAGGCCGAGACGGTCGAGCTCGGCGCGGGTGCGCTCCTCGATGTCCCAGTCGTCACCGATGGTGGTGAAGTGCTCCTCGCTCACGTCCCCGGACTCCACGGCGTCCAGGGCGCCGATCACCGCGGCGACGCCGAGCACCTCGGCGACCGTGAGGTTCCCGGTCAGGGGCAGGCTCTGCGGAAGGTAGCCGAGCGTGCCGCTGACGGACACCGAGCCGGTGGCGGGTTTGAGTTCGCCGGCGATCAGCTTGAGCAGCGTGCTCTTGCCGGAGCCGTTGGGGGCGACCAGGCCCATGCGGCCGGTGTTCACGCTGAAGGACAGGTCGTGGAAGACCGGGGTGTCGTCGGGCCAGGCGAAGGAGAGGTTCGAGCAGACGATGGCGGCGTCGGACATGGAAAGACCTCGGAGGGACTGAGGGCAGAGCTTGGACCTCTGCCCTGGGCAGACGTGGAAAAAGGGGGACGACGAAACCGACCACCTCGGCAGCGCTCCTAAGCGCCGGCCGGTGGCCGTCAGACCCGGGTCTCACCCCGAGATGTCGTCTTCACCTACCACGTCTGCGACTCCTTGATACATGGTCAACGTCGCTGACAGCCTAGCAGCCGTCCTCGGCGATGTGGCCGGCCTGGACTCATACGTGTGTGCATCGTCACGCAGTCGACAGCTCGTTGTTGACAGCTCAGAGACCCCATGGCACTATCGTCACCGGTTGAAGGGGTGACGATAGAGAGATGCGCCTCAGCTCACACGTGTGAGTCGCCCTACCCGTGCCGTCCACATGCCCCGTCTCGCCGGGATCGTCGGCAATCCGAAGGAGCACACTGACCATGGCAGGAAAGCCGAAGCGGAGGACCGAGGGCGCACCGGTGGCGCGGCGGGCGATGCTGGGCATGCTCGGCGTGGGCGCGGCGGGGCTCGCCACCGCGCCCTATCTTCAGCGCGGCTGGGAGGGGTTCCTCGGCGCCGCCTCTCAGATCGACGCCACGGGCCTGACCGGTCTGCTGCCCAATCCGGGCGGTTTCCGGTACTACAGCGTCGTCGGCTCGGTGCCGCGCAAGGACGAGACGAACTACGAACTGCGGGTCGGCGGACTGGTGGATCGGCCGAAGACCTACACGCTCGACGAGCTGCGCGCGATGCCGCAGACCCGGGTCGTCCACGACGTCGTGTGCACCGATGGATGGCGCGTGGAGAAGACGCCTTTCGACGGTGTGAAGCTGGCGGACATCCTCGACGACGCCGGGGTGCGTTCCCCGAGCGCGGCGATCCGGTTCACCTGCTTCGACGGCGCCTACAGCGAGAGCCTCACCCTGGAGCAGGCGCGCCGCTCAGACGTCCTGGTGGCACTGAACATGCAGGACAAGCCCATCACGCACGAGCACGGCGGACCGGTCCGCCTCTATGTGGCTCCCATGTATTTCTACAAGTCGGCCAAGTGGCTGTCCGGCATCTCGGTCACCGACAAGGTCGTTCCCGGCTACTGGGAGGAGCGTGGATATGCGATCGACGGCTGGCTCGACGACGCCGAGCGGCACCGCGACGCGGCCTGAACACGACGGCCGTGTCCGCCGTTTCAGCACGGCCGAGCGCATGGTTCACCGGGCCACTGGCTACCTGATGCTCGTGTGCCTGGTCTCTGCCGCCTGCCTCTACCTCGGACCGCTGGCCCAACTCGTCGGGCGGCGGCACCTGATGGTCACGGTCCACGAGTGGTCGGGCATATCGCTTCCGCTGCCCTTCCTGCTGGGTCTCTTCTCTCCCGCCTTCCGCACGGACCTTCGTCGGCTCAACCGCTTCGCGGTGTACGACAGGCGGTGGCTACGGGCCGTCCGCAGACGCCGGACGTCGCCCGAGGCCCGCCCGGCAGGCAAGTTCAACGCGGGTCAGAAGCTCTACGCGGGCTGGATCGCGGGCTCCGTGCTGGTGATGGCGTTCACCGGCCTGCTGATGTGGTTCATGGGGCTGCTGCCCTTCATCTCCCGCACCAGTGCGATCTTCGTCCACGATCTCCTCGCCTGGGCGATCACCTTCGTCGTGCTCGGACACATGCGCAAGGCCTTCGAGGACCCGGAGGCGAGGCTGGGGATGCGCACCGGGTATGTCAGCCGCTCCTGGGCGGAGCGGTACCACTCCCGGTGGCTGCGCGAGGAGGGCGCGGGTGCTGCGACCGATGAAGCAGGCAAGGGGTGATACCCACTCCGCCGTAGTCCTCGGTGAGGGTTGACGGCGGTGCTGCACCGCGCCGTCCGCCAGGCCGCCGCCACCGTCTGCACGCGGTGGCGGCGGCCGTGTGTCTGCTGCCCCCAGCGACGGCGGCCTAGGCTCTGAGGGCTCCCGGGCGAGCGGCTGTTCGTTACGTCAACGTGCGAACTTCTCTATGGCCGCCGGGGTGACGGGGGTGAAGAAGTTGACGAGGTTGCCGTCGGGGTCGCGGAACAGCAGCGACCGGTTGCCCCAGGGCATCGTGGTGGGCTCGTTGACGAAGTCGGTGACGAAGCCGGTCAGGTTCTGGTGGACGCGGTCCACGTCGTCGACGAGGAACTCGGTGATCACGCTGTGGTTGTCCGCCGGGCGGGCGGAGTCCGGGGCGAACAGCGGGACGGTGCGGGTGCTGGCGATCGCGAGGGTGGCGTTGGGGGTCTTGAGCTCGGCGAAGTCCTCGGTGGCCCACATCGCCCGCACCCCTGTGGCTCGCTCGTAGAACCTGACGAGACGCGCGACGTCGCTGGTGATGATCCGGATCGAGACGAAGTCCATGGGGTCTCCTTGGCTGTGCTGGAGTCGTGTACTTCGCAGGCTAGGAGAAATAGTGGACAGAATCGGTCCTCTATTCACGTAGGCTGGGCACATGCCTCGACCCACCGGCCGCGTGCTGACACTCCTGGAGCTGCTGCAGTCGGGCGGCACCCGGACGGTGGCCGAACTCGCCGACCGGCTCGGCGTCGAAGGGCGCACCGTGCGGCGGTATGTGGACCAGCTGATCGACCTGGACGTGCCGGTGGAGTCGGTGCGCGGCCGCTACGGCGGGTATCGGCTCGCCCCCGGGTACCGCTTGCCTCCGCTCATGCTCAGCGACGACGAGGCGCTGGCCGTGCTGCTCGGCCTGGTCGCCGGCCGCCGAACAGGGCTGACGACGATGCAGCACACGGCGAGCGAGACGGCATCGGCGAAGATCCGGCGGGTGCTGCCCAAGCACATCGCCCGTCGGCTCGACACACTCCTGGAGACTCTCGCCTTCACGGAACAGCCCGGTGAGTTCGACACCCCGGACGCTGGGGTCCTGCTCGCCATCGCCGATGCGGTGCGCCACCGCCGACCGGTCTCGATCCGCTACACCGACCGCGACGGACGGGGCAGCGAACGCACGCTGCACGCGTATGGGATCGTCGCCCATTCGGGCCGGTGGTACGTCACGGGCAAGGACGCCCGGATCGGCGAGGACCGAACCTTCCGGCTCGATCGCATCGCAGACGCGAGGACCCTGCCCGGCTCATTCGAAGCGCCCGTGGGTCCGGATCCGGCGCAGCGCGTAGTGACAGGGTTCGCCACGGCTGAGTACCAGCATGAGGTGACTCTGCGGATTCAAGGGACAGTTGAGCAGATCCGCGCCCACCTTCCCGCCGGCGTCGCGCGCCTGGAGGAGGACGCGGCCGCGGCAGGCGAGGACCGGGCGACCGAGCGCTGGCTGCGCGTTGAGCTACGGGCGGAGCGGCTCGACTGGTTGCCTCCGGTACTCGCCTCGCTCAACCGGCCGTTCGTCATCGAGCGCCCCGATGAACTGCGCGACCTCGTCGTCGCGTTCGCCGATCGCCTCGCCTCTTACGCCCGCCAAGCCTGACAGCCACCTCGGAGCGGGTCAGCAACGTCCTTGCGACTGCGGGCGTTTGGCTGGAGGTGCGGGACTGGGGCAGCGGCCCGCCCGTGCCCACCGCCTGCTCGCTCACCGATGAGGGCAGCGCGCGGGCCGAGCGCGGGCGTGGCCTGTTCCTGGTCGACGGCCTTGAGCGCGCCTGGAACACCTTGCCGAGCGACTGGGCCAAGACCGTGTGGCTGCAGAGGAACATCCCCGACGCGGGCAGTGGCGCGGCGGACCGTCGTATGACCTAACACGTCCTGTGCAAGGTCCGGCCGGGGCATGTGGTGCGCGGACCGTCAACTGACTGATGTGGGGTGTGTGGCACGCGGCCAGAGTAGGACCGGGTCGATGCCGTACGGACGACCCGGACACCTGAATTCGCCACACCTTCTATCGTCACCGCTTTAACCGGTGATAAAGCTGGCTCAGTCCTCGGCCAACCCGAGGCCGGGGGCGCATACCGAGGTCACGCAGCCATGCGCGGACGCCGTCCGTGGTGAAGTCCAGTGGGTGGATCCGGTGGCGGTCATTCGGACGGCGCTCCCGGGCTGTCGAGTAGCTCCATGAGGAAGTCGTCCCAGTTCAGACCGTCCAACTCGGCCTCGGCCGAGGTGATTTGGTAGGTGGTGTCGAGCCACACCGCCAGGGCCGCGACGGGCACCTCGAACAGGGCCTCCACCTCCTGATTCGAGAAGCAGCCAGGACGAGGGTTGCTCTCTGGGCAGCGCCGGCCACATGAGTACGTCGCCACAGCCACTCATCGACGTCAAGCCGCGATGGAGAAGTTCGCGGCCGATGCGCCAGATGAGACTCGGCCCTCGGTCTGCCAGGAACTCGACCGTGATCACCGCTGGCATGTCCGGGCCGAAGCGGAACTCCCCTCGCATCGGCAGCGGGGTGAATTCATCGAGCATCTGGGTGAGGTCCAAGGACAGCGAAGGCATAAGCTCGGGCGCCGAACGCGCCTGCAGGGGTGGGTGATCACGGTGCATGGCAGGAGTTCCCCTCCGTGGGACGAAGTCTGTGTCCACCACTCTTCGCCAGGGGGCGGAACTCGCACATCGGTCAGTTGACGGTCGAAGGGCAGTCTCCGACGCAGCAGTTGACGGAGTGCCCGCGCCAATGGGTGGCGCCCGCGAGGCTTGCGTCGGCGCAAAGGCGGCGCCGGGATGTGTCCTACGGACTGCCGGGGACGTGACGTAAGTCAATTGTCTGCCGGTCCCGCACGGCAGTTACCACTGCGGGTGCAACTCAAGGAGATACGCACCTCGTTCCGCGCCGTGCAGGCCCTGTCGGGCCGCGCCGGCTACTGGATATATGCAGAGGTGATGGCAGACCGGCCGGCGACCTCCGGTTACCGCCCGCGTCGACACCATGAGGGGCCGACAGCTTGCGCTGTCGGCCCCTCATGGTGTGAGCCGTGCCGCACCGATGGCCCCGCGGATCCGGGGCCGGGCGCGCGTCACTTCGCCTGCAGGGGGCCCGCGAAGGACTTGCGCAGGGATGAGGGAGCGGCCAAAGGGATCAGGGCGGCGAGCATCTTGCCCTTGACCGTGCTCGGTTCCCGTGTCAGCTCGACATCGACCCGAGTGCCGTCACCTTCCGGGGTCATCCGGAAGACCCAGCCGCCGCCGGCTCCGAAGAGTTTTGAGTCGACCGTGGTGATGGTGACCGTGTCACCGGCCGGCTCCCATTCGTAGCGCGCGCGCTCCCAGGCTGCGGCGGTCCCCTCGGTGACCTCGGCCCAGGTGTCGCCGAGTTCGTGGACCTCGAAGTGTTCGGCGTCGATCGTGGGCCAGGCCTTGGCACGTGAGGGACTGAAGTCGGTCAGCACTGCCAGCACGTCTTTCGGGCTGAGCTTGGAGACGAGATCGAACCGTACGACTGCCATGGGGTGCCCTCACCGAGATGTAACCGTTCTGACTGGTGACGAGAGCTTCCCAGGTGTGCGTCACCCGTCAAGGCGGTTACGTTTGGGAGGTCGGCAGAGGGGCCGGCCCCGCCGATCGCCCGGCGAAGGCCCGCTTCAGGCCTTGTCGTTGGTCTGCGGCAGACCGATGGTCCGGGCGATCTCCGCGACCCGCTCGGACCACGGCGTGGGCGTCAGGGTGGTGCGGTCGAAACGGGCGACGGTACGGCTGCCGTGCGCGTACGTCGTTTTCCCGTCGGCCGAGCACACCCGGTAACCCGCGGTGGCTGAGGAGTTGCCCAGGCGCTTCATCCACAGGTGCACGGCGTATTCGCCGATCCCCGAAACGGGGAGGTCGTGGGTGATGTCGAACGCCTTGGCGACGTTGAAGCGGGTCACCGGTGCCCTCCAGAGTGGCGAGCAGCAGCAGGAAACGGGTCGCGGCGGGCAGGGACCGGACACGGGAGACGAGCAGGGATTGGAGACGTTTGCCCAGCGGCAGGACGGCTGGCACGACCTCCCGGGCCCGGCGTTGGTCCGCGCGCAGCGCGTCGGGGAGCTCGAGCAGCGCCAGCGGGTTTCCCTGCGCGGCGTCCAGCAGGCGCCGCCGTACCGGGTGCGCGAGGTCGGGGAAGCGCAGGTCGACGAGGCGGGCGGCGGAGTCCGCGTCCAGGGCGGGCAGCTCGTACGCCGGAAGGCCGCTGCCGTCGAAGAAGCTGTCCACGCCTGTGCGTGAGGCCGCGAGGAACCGGATGCGGCCGCCGGACAGCCTTCGGGCGAGGAAGCCGAAGACGGCGGCGCTCGCCCGGTCCACCCAGGGAAGGTCGTCCACGATCAGCAGGAGGGGGCTGTCTTCGGCCGCCGACCGCAGCAGGGCGAGCGCGGCGTTGCAGACCACCAGGCGCTCAGGAGACGGGCCGGCGCCGAAGCCCAGGGCTGCGCTCAGGGCCTCTCCGCTGGAGGCGCTGAGCCGGTCGAGGGCACTGTGCAGCGGCAGCAGGATCTGGTTCAGCGCCGAGTAGCGGACGCCCGCCTCGAACTCGGTGCCGGCCGCGCGCAGCACGTGCGCCCCGCTCTGCGCGGCGGCCCCGGCCACGGTGTCCAGCACCGCGGACTTGCCGACGCCGGGATCCCCGGACAGCAGCAGAGCGCCACCCGCGTGCTGCTCCAGCACCCCGAGAATGCGGTCCAGGTCGCGCTCGCGTCCCACCAGGAGATCGGCGGAGCTGACTCGCGCCGGATCAGTGAACACCACGGCGCACCACCATTTTCGGGCCCGGCCCGGCTGTTGCCGAAAGGCCGGCATGAAGTATCGGCTGATGAAGACGGGGGACGGCAAGGCCGCGCCGTTGAGGTCCGACCACAACTGCGCTGCCTATCGGTACTGGTCCCGACGCTCGGTCCACCCGGCTCAGGCCAAGGGCAGCTCGGTCCACCCGGCTCAGGCCAAGGACAGAAAGAGTTTCTCCAGTCGGGCGCGCATCTGCTCCCGGTCTCCGTCCGTGGCCATCTCGGAGTCGCTGAGGCAGTGCTGCAGACCGGTCGCGATGACTGCGAAGCCCGCCTTGTCCAGAGCGCGGGAAGCCGCTGCGAGCTGCGTGACCACCTCCTCGCAGTCCCGCCCCTCCTCGATCATCTTGATCACGCCGGTGATCTGTCCCTGCGCCCGGCGCAGCCGGTTGACTACCGCCTTGAGTTCCTTCTCCGCCATCGTCAGTTCCACGACCACTCCCTGGATATACCCCTCCCGGTATCTTAGCCCGTGAGGTCTGCCATCAGAGGCGCCGAAGGACCAGCCTGACGATCAGCGTCGCGGTTCTTGCCCTTCAAACGCGGCCGGCGCCCATCTCCGGGCGTGAACTGCCCGGGCCCCGCGGCACAACTGTCACCTCGCTGCGTCTGCGCCGCCCATGGGGTGGCGGATCGGGAGCCCAGCTAGCCCGCCGGCTGTCGCAGCCCCGCCCCAGAATACCCCCGGGGGTACCCGTGCTACGGTGTCTCGTATACCCCCGGGGGTAATTTCTCAGGAAGGGAGCGCCCGATGTACTTCGTCGACATCATCGAGCTGGAGGGCCTGGGCAACCGCAGCTACCTGGCCGGCGGCAGGCTCACGGCCGTGGCAGTGGACCCGCCGCGGGACATCGACCAGGTCCTCGCGGCCGCCGCCCGACGCGGAGTGCGGATATCCCACGTGGTGGAGACGCACATCCACAACGACTACGTCACCGGCGGTCTGGAACTGGCCCGGACGACGGGCGCCGCCTATCTCGTGCCGGCCGGAGCCCGCGTCTCGTTCGCCCGCGTGCCGGTGGCAGACGGCGACGTGACGGACATCGACGCCGGGCTCGCGCTGCGGGCGGTCGCCACCCCCGGGCACACGCCGCATCACACCTCCTTCGTGCTCGAGGAGGAGGGCCTGCCCGTGGCCGCGTTCACTGGCGGTTCCCTGCTGATCGGCACCATGGGCCGTCCGGACCTGGTCGAACCCCGCCTGACCGAGCAACTGGCGCGCGCCCAGCACGCCTCGGCGCACCGCCTGGCGGCCGAGCTGCCGGACGAGACGCCCGTCCTGCCCACGCACGGCTTCGGCAGCTTCTGCTCCTCTACGCAGGCAGAGGGCGACGCCACCACGATCGGCAAGGAGAAGGCCGTGAACGTGGCGCTCACCACCGACGTGGACTCCTTCGTCTCCCGTCTGCTGGCCGAGCTCGATGACGTCCCCGCCTACTACACGCACATGGGGCCGACCAACGCCGCCGGACCCGTCCCGGTGAACCTGACGCCGCCGGCCGTTGCCGACGCCGAGGAGATCGCCGACCGGCTGGCCGCCGGTGAGTGGGTGGTCGATCTGCGCAGCCGCATCGCGTTCGCCGAGGGGCATGTCGCCGGCTCGTTCAACTTCGAGGCGGAGGGCAAGATCGCCACGTATCTGGCCTGGATGATTCCGTGGGGCAAGCCGGTCACGCTGCTGGCCGAGTCACCGGAGCAACTGGCCGCCGCCCAGCGCGAGTTGCTCCGGGTCGGCATCGATCGTCCCGCGGCCGCCGCCACGGGCACGCCCGATCGGTGGGTGCCGAAGGGAACCAGGCCGGTCTCCTTCCCACGGTCCACGTTCGCCGGGCTGGCAGAGCGAGGCACGGACGGCGTGGTCGTTCTCGATGTGCGGCGGGCCTCGGAACGGGCCGCCGGGTACGTCGAGGGTTCCGTGCACATCCCGGTCCACGAACTGCACAAGCGGCTGGGCGAGGTGCCGACGGGCACCGTGTGGGTGCACTGCGCAGGCGGCATGCGGGCCGCGATCGCCGCCTCGCTGCTCGATGCCGTGGGCCGGGACGTGGTGGCCGTGGACGACGGGTTCGCGGCCGCCGCCGAGGCCGGCCTGAACCTGGTCACCGGCTGAGCCGGACCGGACGAAAACCCATTTCGAGTCCTTGAGAGGTAGAGCCATGTCCCTCTTCCGGCGCGGCGACGACCGGGTCACCGTTGACGAGGCCGTTCGATGTACCGGTGGCGACCATGCCCAGGTCGTTCTGCTGGACGTGCGGGAGGAGCCCGAATGGGAAGCCGGGCATGCCCCTGGCGCCCTGCACGTCCCGCTGTCCCGGCTGGCCGCAGGGGCGGCACTGCCGGCCGCGGCCCAGGGCCGGGCGCTGGTGGTGATATGCCGCAGTGGTCGCCGCTCGCAGGACGCCGTTGAACTGCTGACCGCACGTGGCGCCGAGGCCGTCGATGTCAAGGGCGGCCTGAAGGCGTGGGCCGCCGCAGGCCACCCCCTGGTCGACGAACGCGGGAACAGCGGCTCCATCGCATGACCGGTCTGGTTCTCGCACTCGTCGCAGGTGCCGTCATAGGCCTCGCCCTGGGCGGCCTCGGCGGTGGAGGCAGCGTCCTGGCAGTGCCTGCCCTCATCTACCTGCTCGGCTTCACCCCGGCGGAAGCGACCACGGCGAGCCTGATCATCGTCACACTCACCTCGGTCACGGCCCTGACCGGGCACGCCCGGGACGGCAACGTCGCCTGGCGTACCGGGCTGCTGTTCGCCGCTGCGGGCGTCGTGCCCGCGATGCTCGCGGGGGCAGCAGCCGGCCACCTGCCGCAGCCCGTGCTCACCGTGGCCTTCGCTGTCGTCGCAGGGCTCGCGGCCCTGCGGATGCTGCGCCCCGTGCCTACGAAGCCGTCGGGCCACGTCCGCCCCGGAAAGGCCGGCGCCGCCGGAGCGGGACTGGGCGCGGTGACAGGGTTCCTCGGCGTGGGCGGCGGCTTCCTCGCCGTACCCGCCCTGGTGGGTGTCCTCGGTATGGCGATGCGCGCCGCCGTGGGCACGAGCCTGCTGGTCATCACGACCAACTCGCTGGCCGCCCTCACCGCTCGCGCCGGCACCGGGATGCACCTGGACTGGGCGGTGATAGCGCCCTTCACCGGGGCGGCGATCCTGGGCGCCTGGGACGGCAAACGCCTGGGGAAGAAGATCAAGGGCAAGACGCTCCAGAGGGTCTTCGCCTGCCTCCTGCTCGGGGTGGCCGCCTTCATGCTCGTCGACGTACTCGTATGAGCCGCTCCTCGGCAGACGCAGCCACCCGCCGCCCTGGCCCGTGCTGCCCGCGCCGTTCCGCGCGCCTGTCAGCGCACGTTCCCGATCACCCTCGTCCATGCCCCCGTGTCACCGACGCACAAGGAAGACATCTGCCATGACCACCCCCACCACCCTCGACCCTCGCGAGGCCCACTCGCGCCTCCATGAGCTGACCGTCATCGACGTCCGCAGCCCCGGCGAATACGCGGGCGGACACCTGCCCGGCGCCCTCAACATCCCGCTCGACCAACTCGACCGGGCCCTGCCCGACATCCGCACCGTCTCCGAGCGCCGCGGCATCCTCGTCGTCTGCGCCTCCGGCGCCCGCTCGGAGAACGCCTGCCGCATCCTCGCCGGCCGCGGTATCGACACCGCCACGCTCGCCGGAGGCACCAGTGCCTGGGCGGCCCAAGGCCACGACCTGCACCGGCCCGAGGGAGCCCCGAAGGCGACCTGGAGCATGGAACGCCAGGTCCGTCTCACCGCCGGTTCGGTCGTCCTGCTGGGCCTGCTGCTCGGTCTGGTTCTGCACCCGGCTTTCCAGCTGCTGTCCGCAGGCATCGCCGGCGGCCTGGTCTTCTCCGCCCTGACCAACACCTGCGGCATGGCAGCCATGCTCGGCAAGCTCCCTCACAACCGTCCTCGCCGGGCCGACCTGGATGCCACGCTCGCTCGCCTGCGCGGGGTGGGCATTGATTGAGGAGGTACGCGACGACTGCCCTGTGAGCCGGCCGCTGTGAAACGTGAGGAGCACCCGATCAGGCCCGTTGGACCGGCTGCCGGCGGCTGGGCCGGCGACGGGTTGCTCAGGCCGGATAGGGGTTGTAGCAGTCCAGAGCCGGGTGGTACAGCACCTGCCAGGTGCGCGCCTCGATGAGACCGTTCTCCGGCAGACCGTGGCAGCCTTGGATCCACTTGATCTTTTTCAGCATCACGGAGTTGAAGACCCCGTCGACGGCCAGCTTCGGTGGCAGTCCTCCCCACACGTTGCTCAGGCATTGGGCCTGCCGGACCGCCGCACCGGCGTCACCGTACGTAAGCACGGGCCGAAAAGTCGACGAGACGTAGGAACACTTCACGTTGGTGGCCGTGGCGACCTGTGGCACAGCCAGACCCAGGGATGTGGCGGTGCACAGTGCCGCGCCCAAGGTGACCAGTCTGCGCTGTTTCATGCTGCTCCTTCCGGCCCGGCCGCCCACTGGGCGGCCGGGGTGATGGATACGGCCCATCCTCCCTGCGTTCAGCAAAGCCCGCGAGTTTGCGACGGTGTGATCGCAACGTGACGTGGGACTTTTGCGCCGGCCTTCGATCGGAGTGAGCAGGCCGGACAGTGGACTGGGGAGCGCGCGGAGCGAATTTCGGCTCGTGCCTGCCTACCGAACCAGGTGGTGCAGGCCACAGGCGCCGGCTACGACGAACTCGGCGCGGGTGAAACGAGGGTGGGTCCCGTATCCCGCAACCGCCGAACCGCCCTACTGGGTTGCGTACTGAGCGGCTCGAGCAATACCTCCGGTGCGCTGACCACTCAGCGTGAGCCGACCGCTCACGAGGCCGGCGTCGGCGTGGGGGAGGCGGACGGGGGAGGGTAGCTCGGGTGCAGCGAGGGGGACAGGGGAGCCAGTGCGTCACACATGCTGGACGGAAAGGCGGGCTCCTTGCGCCGCACGTTCTGGCAACCTCCGGCCGCGCCTTCGGCTATCGGCTTCCAGCCGGACTTCTCCGCCCGGAAGAACCAACGGTCGCCGAGCCGGGACGAGCAGGCGGGGTCCGTCGTATCGTCGCAGGCCGGTCCCGTGCGCCAGGAGAAGTCCAGCACCAGCCACTTCCCGTCGCAGCGCTCCGAGTCCCTGTACGTGTGCTCGGGCGCGTCGACCGCCATCAATGCCTGGTCGTAGGAGGCAGCGGTACAGCCGGTGGCAGGCGGGTGGCAACCCAGCTCGCCGCACAGCCGCAACGCGGGCGGCTTGGCGCCGTCCACGGTGAAGCGCACGTAGTCATCGACGATCACGTCCCGGCCGCCCAACGGCTCGGGCAGTTCGAGTCGCACCGTGGCGGTGCTCTCGCCGGTGCACCCGGACCGGGTGTCCCCTGACGGGGAAGAGAAGGTGATCTGGACCCGCGCAAGGTCTGTCATGGGGTCTGTGAGCACCGCCTTGAGGTCTCGCACACACGGGTGCTTGCCACTGGGGACCTGTGTGTCGAGGAGCAACGTGCGGTGGTCGTCGCCGAGGCGGGCTCCGGTGACCGCGGCCGGCTGCGCCGTGGTCCACGGGATCGGCCCGGTCGCCGTCAGCGGCGCGACCGTCGCCCCTTGCCCGGCCACCTGTGTCCCGCATGCCCCGAGCAACAACACGGCCACAGCGCAGAACACGGCCATCACCGCTCCACGTGTCCCGCGTGATCGCATGAGCACTCGATCCCCCGTCCCTGTACCGGCGCCGGCTGGCCAATATAGAGATGGGACAGGAAGGCTCACCAGGCGGCCGCCGGTGGGGCGGGAGACCGGACAGGACGATGCAGCGTGGTGACCTCCGGTTTGGTGACAGTGCGTCGTCGGTGCGGTGCCCTTCAATCAGTGCATTCCTGATCGGGGGTGTAGGGCGGGATCGTCCAGCACATCTTTGTCCGGCCGTCGGGGCCACGTCGAAGAGTCACGGGATAGACCTGCCCGAAGCGGCGTTCGCCACGACGTCTCATCGAGTGGTCGCCGCCGTCCCAATTGATCCCCAGTACCGGACAGCCGGCGACCTCGATGGCGCCGATCTGAAGCGGATGGGTCCAACTCGCGCGGCTGAAGCGGTGGAAGTCGGTGTGCGCGTCGACCGCGACCATGACGCCTCGGCCCTGCTCGTCGCCTTCCCAGGCGCTGAGTGCGTCGCCGAGCTTCTCGGCGTCGTCAAGAGGCAGGTCCAGCCATCCGTACACGGTGTTGCCGTGCTGCACGATCGGCTCTCCGCCGAACTGAACGTGAGCGGCCTCCGCGTAGCCACCCCAGTAGGTGACGTCGGCGAGGCCGTCGGTCGACGGGTGGCCGTCTCCGGTCCAGGAGTCCAGGGCGACCGCGTCACCGAGCACCATGCCGCACCGGTCGACCGGCAGGTCCCCGAGAACGATCGGCTCGCCTCCTGCGGTGCCGGCCCATGGCAGGCCGAGGTCGATTTCAAGGACCGCGATCGTCGGTCCTCCGTCGAAGGGCGACGCCGCCGTACTGGCCCGCACCGTCAACGGCCTGTCTTCCGCAACGTGAACCGCGACCATCTCGCACATCCAGTCGTGGACATGCCCGCCGCCGATCGACGCCACGGCACATGCGCGCTCGGACAGCGGTTGGCCCAGCTGCGGCCAGTAGTCGATCCACGACGCCATCCCCAGCACGAGGACTCCCGACGGCGCTGCCACGACTCCCAGGGCAATGTCAGTAGCCACCCGGCGATTGAACCTTCCTCCAGCTCTCAGGATCAAGGTCTGGCCGGGCCGGCACGGTCGTCCGGGCACGACGGACGAGTTCGTCGTGTAGGTCACCGCCCCGTGCGCCGCCCGGAAACGCGAGCAGAACCTGACGCGCCTGGTGGACGAAGACGGCCTGTAGGCCGGACGGCCTCTCGGAGGCCCGCCCGGTCCACTCCGCCCTCGCACCCCTGCCGCCGGATGATGCTGCGCATGCTCTTCCCGCGGCCCGAGCCGGTCCGTCGGTCGTCGTCGACCGGTCAGCTGGTGGGAACGTCAGCCGTCACGGAAACCCGCGGGTGGTCCGCACGGCGCGCCGCGTCCGCTTCGGCGACGCGGCATTGACTACCGAAGACGCCCGGTCGTACGGGCTCGAGAGGCTTGCGCGTGGCGGATCGCATCCGCAGTCCTCATCTCCCGCGCCCCGCCCGTCCAGCCCCTGGCCGCCCTGCGCGCCGCAGGCCACACCCGGCGCCGCCTCTGGCACGGACGAGTCCGCCGGGGCCGGAAGCGCGTTACTGTACGGCGGCGCTGCACCGGCCATCGGAATCTCCGCTCACCCAGTTGCCTCGAGCGGGGGATCCACGCGAACTGAGCGCACAGAACGCCAGGACGAGGGCCGAAGGGGCGCCCGGCAGAATGAGTCCAACGGGCCGGATCGGAGTCGGAGATGACTGCAGCGGAGAGTGGCGGCGTACCGACCCGCCGGCCTGACCTCGGTGTACCCCGCCTCGTCGGCCGCGACCGCGACCTTTCGTTGCTCGACCAGGCCCTCGACGGGCGGCCGGGTCTCGTCGTGGTCGCGGGTGAGGCGGGGATAGGGAAGACCCGGCTGCTCCACGAGCTCCAGCGGCGGCGTCCGGAGACGGCGCTGGTCGCCGTCTGCCCGCCGTTCCGGGAGCCGTACACGCTCGGCCCGGTCGTCGACGCCGTACGCCGGCTGGCCGACCGTGTCGCCGGTCTGCCGCTCACCGGGCTGGCGGGGGCGCTGCGGCCGGTCTTTCCGGAGTGGGCCGGGCAACTGCCGCCTGCGCCCGAGCCGCTGCCCGACGCCGCGGCCGCCCGGCACCGCCTGCTCCGCGCGCTCGTCGAACTGATCGACGCCCTCGGCGTCGGGCTGTTCGTGGTGGAGGACGCCCACTGGGCCGACGAGACCACGCTCGAACTCCTGCTGTTCCTGCGGGCCCGGCGGGAGCGGAGCCCGCGCCTCGTCCTCACCTACCGGCCCGAGGACGTGCGCCCGGAGTCGCTGCTGCGCCGGCTGGTCGCCCAGGCCGGCGTCACCCGCCTGGAACCCGGGCCCCTCACCACCGCCGGGACCGCGGACCTGGTGTCCTCGATGCTCGGCGGGGAGCCGGTCTCGGTGGAGTTCGCCGAATTCCTCCACGGCCACACCGACGGGCTGCCGCTCGCGATCGAGGAGTCCGTCCGCCTGCTCTACGACCGCGCGGACCTGGTCTGTGAGGACGGCGCCTGGCTACGGCGCGACGTCGCGGAGCTCGACGTACCGCCCAGCATCCGCGACGCCGTGCTCGAGCGGACCTCCCGCCTCGGCCCCGCGGCCGGCGCGGCGCTGGCCGCGCTCGCCGTCCTCGAGGGGGAGCGGTCGCCGGCGCTGGTCGCCGAGGTCGCCGGCATACCCCTGCCGGAGGCGGAGAACGGTCTGGCCGAGGCGCTCGCAGGCGGACTGCTGCACGAGGACCGCGACGCCCGGGTGGGGTTCCGTCACATGCTGGCCGCGCGCAGCGTCTACCACGCCCTCGGCGCCGGGGAGCGCGGCCGTCTCCACCGCTGTGCCGGGGAAGCACTCGAGCAGGAGCCGGTGCGCCGCGTCGCCGAGCTGGCCCGGCACTTCCGGGAGGCGGGCGACCCGGGACGCTGGGCGGCGTACGCCGAGCAGGCGGCGGACCACGCGATCTCGTCGGGGGACCCGCGGACGGCGTTCGGGCTGCTCCTCGACCTCCTCACCGGCGGTGCCGTCCGCGGCGCGGCGGTGTCCCGTCTGGTGCGACGTATGCCGCTGTACGCCGCACCCGGTAACGGGCCGCTGCGCGAACTCGTCACCGTGCTGCGCGAGACCGCCGCCGGCGACCTCACGCCGGAGGAGCGGACCGAGGCCACCTGGCAGCTGGCCCGGCTGATGTTCCACGTCGGTGATGTGGAGGCCGCCTCGGTCGAGATGGAGCGGGCCGTGCCGGGGCTGGTCCAGGACCGGCCGGTCGCCGCGGTCCACGCGATGATGATGCTCGCTCGCCCGGTCGGTACCACGCGGCCCGCGGCGCATCACCGTTCCTGGCTGGAGCACGCCGGGCGTCTCATCGAGGCCCGGCCCGATCCGTCGCCCGAGGAGCGGCTCGCCTTTCTCATGGACCGCGCCGCCACGCTCCTGGTACTCGGCGACCCCGCCGGCTGGGCGGCGGCGCGCGACCTCCCGGCCGAGGGGGAGACCCCCGGCGAGGTGCTGCAGCGCGCCCGCGGGTTCGCCAACCTGGGTGAGGCGGCGATGCTGTGGGGCCGCTACGACGACGCCCGGCGCCGGCTCGATGCGGCCGCCGCCCTGGCCGAGCAGCACCAGCACCTGCGCCTGCGCGATCTCGTCACGGCGACGCTCGCTCACCTCGACTGGCTCACCGGCGGCTGGACGGGGCCGATGGAGTGGGCGGCCTCGGCCCTCGACGCCGACGAACCCGTGCTGCGTGCCGACGCGTTGCTGTTGGCCGGTCTGCTCGACGCCGCGCGCGGCGATCACCGTCGGGCACAGGAGTTGGTGCGCGCCGCGATCGCGGTCGAGCGTCCGCGCGGCCCCGTCGACGGGTCACGCGACCCGTCCACCGTGCTCGGCCGGCTGGTGATCGCCGCCGGCCGCCCCGGGGAGGCACTGGCCGCGACCGATGCCGCCTGGCGGCTCGTCGAGGCCAAGGGACTCTGGCTCTGGGCCGCCGAGATCGCCCCGCTCCGGGTCCGCGCGCTGCTCGAGGAGGGGCGCGTCGGGGAGGCCACCCGCGCGGCCCGGGCCTTCGAGGCGGGTACCTGCGGCCTGGACGCGCCGGTGGCGACGGCGGCCCGCCTGCTGATCGCGGCCCTGCTCGCGCGCGCCGGCGGTGACCTCGCGGGCGCCGCCGGGCACTTCGAGGAGGCGGGCGCCGCCTGGGCCGCCCTGCCGAGACCGTACGACGCCCTGCTGGCCCGCGAGGCGGCGGCCGGCTGTCGCCTCGCCGGCGGTGAGCGGGACCGGGCCGTCGATGTGCTCCGCGAGGTCTTCGACGGCCTCACCGGCCTCGGCGCGACAGGGGACGCGGACCGGGTGCGGCACAGCCTCGCGGACGTGGGGGTCAGGGTCGGAGCGCGGGTGGGTCGGCCCGGCTACGGAGACCGGCTCTCGCCGCGCGAACTCGACGTGGTGCGCCTGCTCGTGGAGGGCCGGACCAGCGCACAGATCGCCCGCGTCCTCGGGCTCTCGCCCCGCACCGTCGAGAAGCACGTCCTCTCCGCGATGCGCAAACGGGGCGCGCCCTCGCGCACCGCACTCGCCGTCGTCGCGGTGGAGTCCGGCGACGTACCGCTGCCGGGGAACGCGCCGCAGCCACCGACATTGACGGGGTAGCCGCCCATCGCCACGGGAGTTTCCCGGGTAGTTCTGCGCATTGCCGCCTTCCCGCCGCGCGACGTTCACTGCTGGCTCTGGGACAGAACGGAGCAGCCGAGATGACCTCTGGCAACGGCGCCGAACGGTCCGGCGAGGAGCCGGCGGTCGGCCCCCTCGACGGATCCCTCGAGATGTCCATCACCGAGGACTCCGACGAGGACTCCGACGACGGTGAGGACACCGCCGTCGATCCGGCCCCGGCGGCGAGCGCGGACCGGCCGCGTGAGGGCCGACGGAAGCCGGGCGTGGAGTACCGGCCGGTCTGACCAGCAGCCCGACTCAAGTCGGCCCGGCCGACGCACACTTCCGTGGAGAGTGATGTACACACGACTACGCATATGGGCCGCCGGGCTGGCGGTCGCCTGTGCCGTGGCGTCCGGTCTGACGGCCGTCGCCCCGGCGCAGGCAGCGCCCACCGCGAGCGGCGGCACCCCGAAGAGCACGGCGGGCTACAAGCCCGCCGCGTGCGCCGTCCCCGTACCCGCCTCCGAGCGCAAGGGTGACGCGCCCTACGCCACCTGCGACCTCATGGGCGTGACCAACACTCACGGCGCCTTGGCCGCGGGCTCGTCCACCCCGCCCGCCACCGCCCTCACCCCGAACGATGTGAGGGCGGCCTACGACCTGCCCACGGGTGGCTCGGGCGAGACGGTCGCCATCGTCGACGCCGGCGGCTACGCGAACGCCGAGTCCGATCTGGCTGTCTACCGCAGCACCTACGGCCTTCCCGCGTGCACAACGGCGAACGGTTGCTTCACCAAGCTCGATCAGAACGGCGGCCACAACCTGCCGCCCGAGGACGCCGACTGGTCCATGGAGACCGCGCTCGACCTCGATGCCGTCTCCGCCGCCTGCCCGGCGTGCCACATCCTGCTGGTCCAGGCGGACTCGGCCGCCATCGACGACCTGGGCCAGGCCGCGGACACCGCCGCCTCCCACCACCCGGTGGCCATTTCCAACTCCTACGGCATCCCCGGCGAGGGGGGGAGCTTCGCGACGGCGTATGACCACTACTACGACCACCCCGGCATCGCGGTCACCGCATCCAGCGGCGACTACGGCAACATCGTCAACTGGCCTGCGTCGAACGGGAACGTTGTCGCCGTCGGCGGGACGACGCTGACCCGCGACGGCACCACCGCCCGCGGCTGGACCGAGGCGGCCTGGGACAGGGGTGGCTCGGGCTGCTCGAGCGTCGAGCCGAAGCCGGCGTACCAGCAGGGCATCGACACCGGCTGCGACAGGCGTGCCATCGCCGACGTCTCCGCGGACGCCGACCCGGCCACCGGCCTCGGCATCTACAACTCGAGCCCCGCGGTCGGCGGCTGGCTCCAGGTCGGCGGCACGTCGCTCTCGTCGCCGCTCGTCGCCGCGATGTACGCGCTCGCGGGCGCCCCGACGCCCGGCACCTACCCGGTGACCTACCCGTACGCCGACACGAACGCCGGTGACCTCACCGACGTCACCGCCGGCTCCGACGGCTACTGCGGCAACCAGCTCTGCAACGCCCGCACGGGCTGGGACGGCCCGACCGGGCTCGGCTCGCCCGTCGGTGTCGGCGCATTCCGCCAGGGCCCGCACGGTCTGGTCACGGGTACCGTGCGCGGCACCGGCTCGGGAACGGCCAACGGGCCCGTCTCGGGCGCCTCGGTCACCGCCACCGACGCGGACGGCCGCAGCTACACCGCCACGACCGGTGCGTCGGGCAGTTACACGCTCGCGCCCGCACCGGGCGACTACACCCTGACCGTCGCGCAGTTCGGCTACGCGACGGCCACCACCACGCTGAAGGTGACCGAGGGGCTCACGGCGAAGAAGTCGTTCACGCTGCGCGCCCTGCCCACCCACGT